>CANCCE010000075.1 GCA_947374505.1 Comamonadaceae bacterium
TGGACGCGCATATTCAAGGTCGCATTCCTGCGCTGACGGCTGGCTTCAAACTGCTGCCGGCGGGCCTGCAAAACAAGGTCGGGGATTACGCGGCGCTGGCTTTGGTGGTTTAAGTCTGCGCTGCTACCGATGTAGCCAACGCTGACGCAGCAGCCACAGCCGCCACGCGCGCCGCATGCACTCGTTCGCCAATCTTGGCGCCGCTCTCGCCTTGCGCTTCAGCGGCGGCGGCGACCTCATAGGTGGGCACGGACTGCGCGGCTGCCAGCGCTGCCAGCAGCCGCTGGCGTTGTGGATAAGGCTGTTCCGACAAACCTAGGCGGCCACGGGCATCGCATTCGCAAGCCAACAAAATGTCCGCAAAACGGGGCGGCTTGCGAAACGCGTCACAACGCTCTAACAGGCGCACCAGCGCGGCAGCATTGAACTCGGCACTGCGATGAATGTTGCCGTGTTCACGCGCCACCACATCAGCGATTTCGCGGCAGTCGGTCGGTACGCGCAGTCGCTGGCAGAGGCCTTTGCCGAGCTCGTGGCTGAGCTCATAGGTGAGGCAGGCGAAGCGCACCGGCAACGGCGCGTTCAGCTGCGCGGCCATGTCGAGCACCCTCATCAGATGCGGGCCGGCGTCAACTTCAGGCAGTAATTTAGCCAGCGCACCGCAGTCACGGAGGACTTCGACCATGCGGGAAGGCTGGCGTTCCATCAGTCCGCGTGCCAGCTCTTGCCAGACGCGCTCGGGCACCAGCGCATCGACCTCTCCGGCGGCCACCATGTCTCGCATGAGTTGCAGGGTTTCAGGGGCGACGCTGAAGTCGGTGAAGCGAGCAGCAAAGCGCGCTACGCGCAAGATGCGCACGGGGTCTTCGGCAAAGGCGTTGGTCACATGGCGCAACACGCGAGCGCTGATGTCGCGCTGGCCGCCATAGGGGTCGGTCAGCACGCCATCGGCGTCTTGGGCGATGGCGTTGATGGTCAGGTCACGCCGGGCCAGGTCTTGTTCCAGCGTGACGTCTGGCGCGGCATGCACGGCAAAGCCGTGGTAGCCCTGCGCGGTCTTGCGTTCGGTGCGGGCCAGCGCGTATTCTTCGCGCGTTTTGGGGTGCAAAAAAACCGGAAAATCTTTGCCCACCGGCAGGTAGCCTTCGGCCGCCAAGGCCTCAGGCGTGGCACCGACCACAACCCAGTCGTTGTCGCGTACCGGCAAGCCCAGCAAGGCATCGCGCACCGCACCACCGACCCGGTAAATCTTCATGCGTCGAACATTCTGCCGGCGGTTTGGCGCTTGGCCATCAAGCCGCTGCGCAAACCGCGCGCGCCCAAGTAGGTTGGGGCAATGGCGCTGAGGGCGGCGGGTTCAATGCCGAGGTCGCGCAGGCCGGGCACGTTGCCGGTGGCGATGTTGGGCACTTTCATCGAGTCCAGGTTGTCGCGACTCAGCACCGGCTCGCCGGGCATCAGCTCCATCAGCCGCGCTTGCACCCTTGCCAGCGCATTGGGCAAACCGATCACCGGCCGACCCCGACCGCGATTCACACCCGCATATTGAGCGGCCAGTTGCACCAGTTGGCGCAGCGAAAAAATATCGGGGCCACAGGCCTCGTAAGTCTGGCCGGTGGTGCTGTGAAAATTCTTATCTTCTAAGCAGTGGACGATGGCGCTGGCGACGTCTTCAACCCAGACCGGCTGGAACATCGCATGTGCCCCGGCCAGCGGCATCACCGGCAAAAACTGCTGCAGCTGCGCGAAGACATTCAAAAATTTATCTTCAGCACCAAAGATCACGCTGGGGCGCAGCACCGTCAGGTCGAGCGCGGCTTGACGCAGCACCTGCTCACCCCGGCTCTTGCTGCGCAGGTACATCGACGGTAAGCCGTCAGGGTTGCGCACGTCGGCCCCCAAGGCACTGACATGCACCACGCGCCGCACGCCCGTGGCTTCGCAAGCGCGGGCGATTTTATCGGCCAGTTGCACGTGCGCTCTGTCAAATGACGCTTCATTGCCCTGCAGAATAGCCACCAGATTGACCACCGCATCCTGCCCACTGATGAGTTTTTGCAGCGTGGCTTCGTCATGGATGTTGGCCTCGACCACATCCAGCGTGGGCAGCATGAGGATGTGATTGGCATTGCGGCGCCGGCGCGTCGGCACGGTGACGCGAACCTGCGCTTGCACCAACTTTTCGCAGACATGCCGCCCGACAAAACCAGTGCCACCAAGGATGAGTACTTTTTGAACCATGGGGTGATTTTGCCCGTTTAGAGGCACCGTTCAAACGCCGATGTAATTGCGCCGGACTTCTTCGTTGGCTGACAGCTCGGCCATCGAGCCTTCAAAGCGGATTTGGCCTTTTTCGAGCACATAGGCACGGTCTGACACGAGCTCGGCAAAGTGCAGGTTTTGCTCTGACAGCAAGATGCTCACACCTTCGGCCTTGAGCGCCAGAATCATCTGCGCCATGTGTTCGACGATGACGGGGGCGACGCCTTCAGACGGTTCGTCCAGCAGTAACAGGAAGGGGTTGCCCATCAAGCTGCGCGCCACGGTCAGCATTTGCTGTTCGCCACCGCTCATGCGGCCGCCCAGCCGGTTTGGCATCTCGCCCAGGTTGGGGAAAAGTTTAAACAAACGCTCGGGTGTCCACAGCGGCGCGGCACGGCCGT
Organism: Comamonadaceae bacterium; assembly: GCA_947374505.1. Lineage (GTDB taxonomy): Bacteria > Pseudomonadota > Gammaproteobacteria > Burkholderiales > Burkholderiaceae_C > Polaromonas. The sequence goes on from CANCCE010000075.1 coordinate 2,664, forward strand.
CGGGCCACTGACGCGGCGGCTGGCGACCCACTTCGAGGTTTTCTAAGACGGTCAGGTCGGTAAAAATGCGCCGGTCTTCGGGTACAAACCCCAAACCCATACGGGCTGAATGGTGGGTCTCGCTGGTCGAAATATCGGTGCCTAAAAAGGACACATTGCCGCGCCTTTTGTCGAGCATGCCGATCAGTGTTTTGAGCGTTGTCGATTTGCCGGCACCGTTGCGCCCCATCAAGGCCACCACTTCGCCGCGCCGCACTTCCAAGTCGACGTCATACAAAATTTGGGCCGCGCCGTACCAGGCGCACAAGCCCTTGGCCTGCAACAACATGTCTTTGGCAGCGCTCATGCGATGGCCTCGAAAGTTTTGCCGCTGCCGAAATAGACTTCTTGCACTCGCGGATGGTCACGCACCTCCAGCGGTTTTCCTTCGGCAATCAACTGTCCGCGCGCCAGCACGATCATGCGATCGGCATACGCAAACACCACGTCCATGCTGTGCTCGGTAAACAGCACCGCCATGCCGCGGTCGATCACCAGTTGTTGGGTGAGTGCCATCAGGTCATGGCGCTCTTTGGGGGCCATGCCCGCCGTCGGCTCGTCCATCAACAGCAGCTTGGGTTGGTTGGCCATTGCCATGGCCAGCTCGACACGCTTCACATCGCCATAGGCCAGCACGCTGCAAGGCCGGTCTGCCTGCGGCTTCATGCTGACTTGGTCCAGCAGTTCAAGAGCCTGCGCGCGTTTGTGGTCAGCAGCGCGGCGCCACATTGAGAACAGCTTGCGGTCAGACGACAGCAAGGCCATTTGCACGTTCTCGACCACGGTCAGTGACGAAAAGGTTTCAGCAATTTGAAAAGTCCGGCTGACGCCGAGCCGCCAGATCTCGCGCGGCGTCAAGCCGACGAGTTCGCGGCCGTCGAGCTGAATCGAACCCGCATCTGCCTGCAACTGGCCGTTGACCATGTTGAAGGTGGTCGACTTGCCGGCACCGTTGGGCCCGATCATCGCCAGCAGTTCACCGGCGGCCAGCTCAAAGCTGATGCCGTCGACAGCCTTGACGCCGCCAAAAGATTTGCCTAGACCGGAGACTTTCAGCAAGCTCATGACGAGCCTGCTTTAACGCCACGCAGGCGTGATAGGGCTTGTCGTGCAGAGCCAACAATGCCCTGCGGAAACAGCAGCACCAGCATCAACATAATGCCGCCCAGCACGGCGCGCCAGTAGTCGGTGTTGCGCGCCACAGTGTCGTGCAGCCAGGTGAAGGTGACCGCGCCAACGATCGGCCCGACCAAGGTCTGCACACCGCCCAACAAGACCATGACCAAGCCGTCAATCGACTTGCCCACAGACAGGCTTTCCGGCGAAATGCTGCCTTTGGAAAATGCATACAAGGCACCGGCCAATCCGGCGAAGGTGCCGGCCAAGACAAACGCCACCCACTGCAGGCGCTTGACGTCCATGCCGATGGCGTCCGAGCGCAGCGCCGAATCGCGAGCCGCGCGCAAGCTGTAGCCAAAAGGTGAATACAGCATGCGGTGCATCAGCAACACCGCGCCGGCGACCAGCGTCAGCGTCAGGTAGTAATACATTTCTTTGTCAGCCAGCCACTCTGAAGGCCAGATACCGGTCAGGCCGTTGCTGCCGCCCGTGACGCTGTCCCACTGGTAGCAGATGGCCCAAGTGATTTGCGCAAAAGCCAGCGTCAGCATGGCCAAGTAAACGCCCGACAACCTGACGCAGAACCAGCCGTAGACAAAAGCGCCAAAGGCCGCCAAGGCCGGTGCCACGATCAGCGCCACTTCCATCGGCAAATGGAGGCTGCGCACCAGCAAGGCTGCGCCGTAAGCGCCCAAACCAAAGTACGCGGCATGGCCAAACGAATGCATGCCGGCCGGCCCCATGATGAAGTGCAGGCTGGCCGCAAACAACACGGCCACCAGCAAGTCGATCAACAAAATTGTCACGTAAGGCGACTGCGCCGTGAGGGTTGGCATCAACACCAGCAGGGCCAGAACGACGGCGCCGCCATAGGTGTAGAGACGATCTGGCGGCCTGAGGGGTTGCTCGGCTGCGCCCGCGTGTCGGCTCGGCGATTGCGGCCGGCCGAAGAGTCCCCAGGGCCGGGCCACCAAGACCACCGCCATCACCAGAAACTCCACCACCAGCGTCAGCTTAGAGAATGAAATGCTGATGCCGGCGATCTCCACCAGACCCAGCCAAATGCAAATCGCCTTGAGCTGCGCAATCAGCAGCGCCGCCACATAAGCGCCTGGGATCGAGCCCATGCCGCCGACCACCACCACCACAAAGGCGGCGCCGATGATGTTCAGGTCCATGTCGAGATTCGCGGACTCGCGTGGCAGTTGCAGCGCCCCACCGAGACCGGCCAGAAAAGCGCCCAAAGCAAAAACCGCCGTGAACAACCATGCTTGGTTCACGCCCAGCGCGCTGACCATCTCACGGTCTTGCGTGGCGGCCCGCACCAAGGTGCCAAAGCGCGTCTTGGTCAAGAGCAACCACAGCAGACCCAGCACCACCGGTCCCGCAAAAATCAAAAAAATATCGTAAGTGGGAAACTGCCGACCCAGAATCAACACCGAACCAGTGAGGCCCGGCGCACGTGGGCCGAGCAGTTCTTCGGCACCCCAAAAGCACAGCACACCGTCTTTGATCACCAGCCCGAGTGCAAAGGTCGCCAGCAATTGAAAGAGCTCGGGTGCGCGGTAAATCCGGCGCAGCAGCAGCACTTCGACCAAGGCACCTAGCAAGGCCACCGCCAGTGCCGCCAACAGCAAGGACGGCCAGAAGCCAACGCTGGTGCCCAGCGTCCCCACCAGTGAGTAAGCCACGTAGATGCCGACCATGAAAAAAGAGCCGTGCGCGAAATTAACAATCCGCGTCACACCAAAAATCAGCGACAGACCGGCGGCCACCAAAAACAGGGATGAGGCACCGGCCAAGCCATTCAGCAGCTGGACAACAAAGCCAGAAAAACTCATGGCGGGCTCAAGCCGGTCAGTCGGCTGCGCGCAGCTTCTTGACCTCAGCGTCGCTAGGCTGAAACTTGGCGCCGTCGAGGTAGCGGTAGTCGACCATCACGCCCTTGCCGTTGTCATTTTTAGTGCGGCCGATGTACACGCCCATGGTTGACTGGTGGTCTTGTGCGCGGTAAGTGATCGGGCCGTAAGGCGTGACCACCGACAGGCCGCGAAAGGCGCTGATGAGTTTTTCAGTGTCGGTGGAGTTAGCTTTTTTCAGGCCGGCTGCCAACGACTTGATGGCGCTGTAACCGATCACCGAACCAAGGCGCGGGTAGTCCTTGAACTTGGCGTTGTAAGCGTTGTAAAAGGCTTTGTGCTCAGCCGTTTGAATGCCGTACCAAGGGTAGCCGGTGACGATCCAGCCATTCGGTGTTTCTTCTTTGAGCGGGTCGAGGTACTCGGGCTCACCGGTCAACAGGCTGACCACTTCGCGCCCTTTGAACAGGCCGCGCGTGTTGCCTTCGCGCACAAACTTGGCGAGGTCGGCGGCGAACAGCACGTTGAAAATCGCGTCCGGCTTGGCATCGGCCAAAGCTTGCACCACGCTGCCGGAGTCAACCTTGCCCAGCGGCGGCGCTTGTTCAGCGACAAACTCGACATCCGGCTGCGCAGCTTTCAGCAACTCTTTGAAGGTGGCTGCCGCCGATTGACCGTATTCGTAGTTGGGATAAACGATCGCCCAGCGTTTTTTCTTCATCGCGGCGGCTTCGGGCACCAGCATGGCGACTTGCATGTAGGTGGAGGTGCGCAGGCGGAAGGTGTATCGGTTGCCGTTCTGCCAGACGATTTTGTCGGTCAGCGGCTCGGACGCCAGAAAGAAGACTTTCTTTTGTTTGGCAAAGTCGGTCAGGGCCAGACCGATGTGCGACAGGAATGAGCCCGTGAGGACGTCGACTTTTTCACGCGACAGCAGTTCTTCGGCGGCCCGCACGGCGTCGCCCGGGTTGGCGTTGTCGTCACGGACGATGAGTTCGAGTTTTTTGCCGTTGATGCCGCCACTGGCGTTGATCTCTTCAATCGCCAAGTCCATGCCCTTTTTGTAGGGTTCAAGGAAGGCGGGTTGGGCCTTGTAGCTGTTGATTTCGCCAATTTTGATGACGTCTTGCGCCTGCGCTGGCGACAGCACCGCGACAAGGCTGAACAGCGTTAGCGCGCTCCATGCTTTGTTGAATTGCTTCTTCATAAAAAATTCCTGCTTGCGGATAAATCAAGGGCTCTCGTGGACTTGTTGGACGCCCACACACTTTAGCGGCCCATTATTGCCTGTCAGGACAAGCACGATCGGGCTTTCGCCGACAATAGTCCCTTCTCGCTTTCTGCTTTTCATCCCAGTTTCACACGTACACACCATGAGCGCTTTCAACGAAGAACGGGTTTTATCCGTCCACCACTGGACCGACACGCTGTTCACTTTCACGACGACCCGCGACCAGTCGCTTCGCTTCAGCAACGGCCACTTCACCATGATCGGCCTGCGCGTCAATGACAAGCCGCTGCTGCGCGCCTACAGCATCGTCAGCCCGAATCACGACGAGCATCTGGAGTTTTTGAGCATCAAGGTGCAAGACGGCCCGTTGACATCGCGCCTGCAGCACATTCAGATTGGTGACACCGTGATCGTTGGCCGCAAGCCGACGGGTACCTTGCTCATTGATTACCTGCTGCCCGGAAAACGGCTGTATTTGCTGTCCACCGGCACCGGCCTGGCGCCTTTCATGAGCATCATCCGTGACCCGGCCACTTATGAGCAATTCGAGCAAGTGGTGCTGGTTCATGGCGTGCGGCAAGTCAACGAACTGGCGTATCAAGACCTGATCGTCAATGAACTGCCGAAGCATGAATTTTTGGGCGAGATGATCTCCAAGCAGTTGCTGTATTACCCGACCGTGACGCGTGAGGCTTACCGCAACACGGGCCGGGTGACCGACTTGATCGAGAGCGGCAAGCTGATGGCTGATTTGAATCTGCCAGCGCTCGACCCGGTGGAGGACCGCGTCATGATTTGCGGCAGCCCGGGCATGCTCAAAGACTTGAAACGCATGCTCGAAGAGCGCGGCTTCAAAGAAGGCAACACCGTGCGCCAAGGTGACTTCGTGATTGAGCGGGCCTTCGCGGAGCAGTGATAAGCCAACGCTAGGTGGCCTGCCTAGTTCATTTTCTCAAGGCATTTTTTCATCAGAAGGCGGCGCATTGGCTTCGCGTGGTCCGATCATGCCCAGACGCGCCTTCAAAGACTGCGGCTGGCCGGTCAACACGGCGGCGTAGTTGGTGGTGTTGGACAACACCTTTTTGACGTAGTCGCGGGTTTCGTTGAAGGGCACGTTTTCGGCCCAGATGGCGGCTTCGAGTTGCGGCCCGTTGCGCCAGTTGCGTGGCCGGCTCGGCCCCGCGTTGTAAGCGGCAGCGGCCATCGCCATCGACCCCCCAAAGTCATCCAGCGCGCGCTTCAGGTAGGCCGTGCCAATGGTGATGTTGGTGTCACGGTCGTTGAGCTGATTGGCGGTGAAGCTTTTCAGGCCAATGTAGCGGGCGGTTTCGCGGGCGGTGGCAGGCATGATTTGCATCAGACCGGAGGCGCCGACACCCGAGCGCGCCTCCATGATGAAGCGGCTTTCCTGGCGGATCAAACCGTACACATAGGCTGGATCCAAGCCGATGTCGCGGCTGCGTTTGATGACGGCGTCACGGAACGGCATGGGGAAGCGCTGGGCAAAGTCCATGCCGCCAGGTGTGCGTTCACTGGTGTTGATACAACGGTCCCAGATGGCGCGGTCGCAAGCCAGCTGCGCGGCGGCCAGCAGTTCGCGCTCACCCATGCCGCCGGTCTGGGCCAGATTGGTGGCGTAATTCCATTCGCGCACACCTTCGCTGCGCAGGCCGATGGCGATGGCATGCGTCGCGCGTTGCAGGCTGGCGTTGCTACGGGCGGCTTCTTTTTCTGCCGTACTCAGGGCCACCGGGCTGGCCGGCACAGTGATGAGCTGACCCAACTCTTCCAGCGCCAACTGTTCGTAAAAACCGCGCACCGAGGCAATCGACTGATACAGCACCAGCGCTTGCGCACGCTGAGGTGCTGTCGGCGTGGGCGAGGCGCCCAACAAGGCGCGGGCTCTCCAATAGATCCAAGTCGGTTCTAGGCGGGTGTCGCTGCTCATGGCGTTGATGCTGTTGAGCACCAGCGGCCAACGCGGCTGGCTTCCGGCGCGCAGGGCTGCGCGGGTTTTCCAGCCCAGCATCTCGTCCGTGAGGTCGCTGTCGGCCGTCACCTTGTTGAAGTAAACCAAGGGGTCTGAGTCCTGACTGCTAAAGCGAATCGCGCTTTGTTTGCCGATCACCCCCCAGACCCAGTTGCGTTCTTCTTGACTTAATTGAAAGCCCCATTTGTGATCCAAAAACTTGGCCGCCGCTTCGGGGTCGGTGCCGGCCAGCTTGACCAGCGCCAGCGTGATGAGTTCCTTGCGGACCTTCGTGAACGCCAGTTTTTTGTCGATCAAAAATTGTGACGGGCTGGCTTGGATGGTCGCCAGCAAGGCCATCGACTCAGGCGAGACCATCTCGACGGCGTCACGGGTCGGGCGTGGCCGGTTGTTTTCGATCGACAGCCGGGCCTTGCGCCAGATGTCCAGCGGCGTCAGTTGTTTGTCGGCCAGCAGGCGCTCAGCGGCAGCCCGGCAACCGCCATCGGCATCTCGCTGGGCGTACCAGGTTTTCTTCACGTTGTCGGCCAGTGCGCCCGAACTGTCCGGGCCGCTTTTGACGTGCTCGATCAACCAGGCATAGCAGCGCACATCGCGGTCGTCGCCCATGCGAAACTTGGGATGCTCAGCGGCAAAGGTGGTCCAGTCGCGACGGTCGCCGAGCAGCAGCAACCAGTCGTTACGCAGGCGGTCTTCCTGGTAACTGCCTGCATAACGCGTTAAAAAAGCTTGTACCTCTTCAGGAAGAGCTTCATTCAGGCGACTGTTCAACTCCCAATACGCCGCCCACGGTTCCAGCGCATGACCGCGCACCTGCGGCAACAACGCAGTCAGGCGGGCTTTGTCGCCGCGCCTGAAGGCTTGGCCCATCTCCAAAACAGTGTCGTCGGCGCGCGTCAAGACCAGCGCCGGCGCGTTTTGTGCCAATGCCGGCAGTGCCAATAAAGAGCTCGCAACAGCCGCCAAAGCCGTTGTGTAAATAAATTTCGATAGCATCGGGTGATTATGGACAAATTAACTGCACGCAAACGTCTCATCGAACAACGTTTAAACCTGCCGGATCGCCTACAGCGCGCCGACTTGTTACAACGGGTCATGCGGATCTGGCTGGTCGGACGGCCGGATGCCGTGATTGGGGCTTATTGGCCCATCAAAGGGGAATTTGACCCCTTGCCCGCGCTCTACCGTTGGCAAGAAGACGCCATGCTCGGCGAGTTGTTTGAGCCGAACAAGCCGCTGACGCCGGACGGTGGCACGCAAATTGTGACCGAAAGCCTGGCGAACCGTTCGCCGCGCAAGATCGGTCTGCCGGTGGTCGACAAAGTTCACAAGACGCTGACGTTTCATGCGTGGTACCCCGGCTGCCCGATGGAAGAAGATGCCTACGGTATTCCGAAACCCAAAGACACCGAATTGATCGTCCCGACCTTGCTGTTTGTGCCCTGTGTGGGTTATGGGCCGGGCGGCTTCCGGTTGGGCTACGGCGGTGGTTTTTACGACCGGACGTTGGCCACTTTGCAGCCCAAGCCGGTGACGGTCGGGCTGGGTTTCAGTCACGGCTGGTTGCCTGACCTGGAGCCCGAACCGCACGATGTGCCACTGGACGCCTTGCTGAACGACGAAGGTGTGGTCTGGGCAGGCAGCTGATGGCTGACTTATCGCTGGACTGACAGCGCGCGCAAATCCAACTCGTAATTTTGCAATTTGCGCAAAGCGGTGAGGCGTTGCTCAGGGCTCATGCTGTTGTGCAAGTCTGCGAATGTCTGGCAGGCTTGCATCCGCGTTTTTTGGCTGTAGTCACGGTAGCTTGGGTCTGGGGACATGGCCACGCGCGCAAAAACGCCGCCCAAGTTGGTTGACATGATGGCGGCCGATGCTTGCCTCAGGTTGTGCAGGGTTTGCAGCAAATCATGTTGCCTGCGCAGGCGCTCGGCATAGGCGGCTTCCGGGTCAAAACCAGACGTTTCAAGCCCTGCGTCCAACAACGCTTCTTGCTTGTTCGTGAGGTTTCCATAAAGACTCTCGGCGCGTGTCACCGCTTGATCAAGCCGCTTTTCGCGCAGCTTGGCCGCTGGGCCGTCGACATAATCTTTGCGGTACTTGGCATTGGCTTTGGCCAGTTTTTTCTGCAGATACGCCAGTTGTGTCCCGTCCAAGCTGGCCAGCACCTGCATGCCCGCACCTTGACCACCTCTTTCGCCTTCCCTTTGTCCTTCAGACTGCAGCCGTGCGGCGATGCCCTCGAATGTCACCAGCAAGCGGTCCTGCACTTCAACATACAGCGTGCAGGCTTGTGCGGCCGTCACGTCTTTGGGGATTTGGTGTTGCAGCTTTTCCAGTGTCTCGATGTACAAGGGCAATTGCGTCTGCCGGTGCCATTGGTGAATGTCGTCCAGCGCCGCCTTCACGAGGGGGCGCTGGGTCGAATTGAAATCAAGATAGCTGTCCAAGTACCAGTACGTCGCCAGCGGCGATTGGTTGTAGGCGAGGCGTAGCGCGCCGCAGCCCTGCAGCCCCACGACGAGCATGGCTGCGCCGATAATCCTCAACAGGTACTTTAACAACGACAAGTAAGCAGGACATTTCATGGTAACTCCGATAGACGTCGTCATCATGGCCGCCGGCAAGGGCACACGGATGAAAAGCGCTTTGCCCAAAGTGTTGCACCGTTTGGGGGGTCGTGCATTGTTACGTCATGTGATCGATTGCGCCAGATTGTTATCGGCCAGGCAAGCTGTCGTCATCACTGGCCACGGCGCGGCTGAGGTGGAGGCGGCGTTGAGCGCTGATATGCCCGCGGCGCTGAGCCTTCAGTTTGTTCGCCAAGAGCCCCAGCTGGGTACCGGCCATGCTGTGCAACAAGCGCTGCCGCAACTGGCCGACGACGGTGTCACGCTGATTTTGTCAGGCGATGTGCCTTTGACCCAAGCCAGTACGCTGCAAGCGTTGCTGGCGCTGTGCGCTGGCCAGCACTTGGCCTTGCTGACGCTGGCCATGCCCGACCCGACAGGTTATGGCCGCATCGTCCGCGAAGACTCGGGTGGCAAGGTGCTGGCCATCGTTGAGCACAAAGACGCTAGCGATGCGCAGCGCCAGATCAGCGAAATTTACAGCGGCATCATGGCCGTGCCCACGCGCTTGCTGCGGACTTGGCTGAGCCGGCTCGACAACCAAAACGCCCAAGGCGAGTACTACCT
>CANCCE010000076.1 GCA_947374505.1 Comamonadaceae bacterium
GCCAACATGCCGGGCAGATGCGCTGCACCGCCGGCACCGGCAATGATGGCTTGCAGACCGCGAGCGAGGGCGGTTTCAGCGTAGTCAAACAAGGCGTCGGGCATGCGGTGTGCGGACACCACGCGGGCTTCGTAGGGGATGCCGAACTGCTGCAAAATTTGCACGGCGTGCTGCATCGTCTCCCAGTCGCTGTTGGAGCCCATCACCACGCCGACCGTGACGGCGGCACCTGACGCTGCAGTGTGGGCTGGGGATGTGGGGCTGGCGGTCGGTGGTGTGGTGGTCATGGGGTGCGTCTTCAAAGCGGGACTGCGGACCGGCGATTTTAAGCGTTGCGGCGTTGGCACCCGCCAGCATGCTATCGTTTTGCTTGTCGTTTTTAACTTTTTACACAGCCTCATGCGCACTTCAAGCGCCCCTACACATGATTGATGTCACGCTCGCGAATTTTGAACAGGAAGTCATTCAGGCTTCCATGACCATCCCGGTGCTGGTTGATTTTTGGGCCCCTTGGTGCGGCCCATGTAAGTCACTCGGTCCGATACTTGAAAAAGTTGAGATCGCTTATGAAGGTCGCTTCAAGCTGGTGAAGATTGATTCCGACCAGGAGCAGCAGATCGGTGCGGCCTTCGGCATCAAAAGCATTCCGACCTGTATTTTGCTGATGAACGGCCAGCCGGTCGACGGTTTCACCGGCGCCCAGACCGAGGGCAAGGTCAAGGAATTTTTGGACAAACACTTGGGCAGCAACGGCGAGCCGGCGGCGCTGACAGAGGCCGAACAAGCGCAGGCCTTGCTCGAAAGTGGCGACGTGCAAAGTGCGCAAGACACGCTGGCGGAAGCGCTGGCCGTCAATCCCGCCAACGACGAAGCGCGTTTTGACTACGTCAAGTTGTTGGTCCGCACGGGGCAGTTGGCCGCCGCCAAAAGCGCGCTGGCACCGGCCTTGGTGCAGATCCCGGTACAGCTGCGCTTTGAGGCCCTCAAGCACTGGCTGCTGGCGCTCGAATTCGTCAGCACCGACCCGCGCGGCCAATGGGACTTGCCGCAGTTTGACGAGTTGATTGCGCAAAACAAACGTGATTTTGAGACCCGCTTGGCGAAAGCCCAGCTGCTCATGACCCAAGGCGCGTGGGTGCCCGCCATGGACGAATTGCTGGAAGTCATCATGCGCGACAAGACTTGGAACGATCAAATACCGCGCAAAACCTTCGTCGCGATTTTGGAACTGCTGACGCCGCCCAAACCCAAGCAGGCCCAAGACGCCTCCGGCAAGACAGCCGCCGGCATTGAGATCCTCGGCAAAGTGGTGGTCGAGGAAGACCCGCAGCTGGCGCTGGTGTCAACCTACCGCCGCAAGCTGAGCATGATGCTCAACTGAAAAAGGCCGCGCATCAAGCCGATCAGGTCTCTAAGTCTTTCGGCGGATCACCCGAAAACCAGGACACGTACAGGGCTGGCAACACCACCAGGGTCAACAGCGTGGCGGTGATCAAACCGCCAATGATGACGATCGCCAGCGGCCGCTGTGTCTCGGAGCCAATGTCGTGCGACAAGGCCATCGGCAGCAAACCCAGCGCCGCCAACATAGCGGTCATCAGCACCGTGCGCAGCCGCTGCATGGAGCCGAGTTTGACGGCGTCCAGCACGCTGTGGCCGGCGCTCTGCAGTTGCTGAAAAACGGACAACATGACGACGCCGTTGAGCACCGCTTGCCCTGAGAGTGCGATGAAGCCAATGGCCGCAGAGACCGACAGCGGAATGTTAAAAATCCACAGCGCGACAAAACCACCAATCAATGCCAAGGGCACGTTGATCAGAATCAATGCGGCCATCTTGAAGGACTTGAAGGCGTCGAACAGCAGCACAAAAATCAGCAGCAATGAGATCGGCACCACCACCGACAAGCGTTGCATCGCGCGCTCTTGGTTTTCAAACTCGCCCGACCAGCCGACCGTGTAACCGGGCGGCATCTTGACGTTGTCGGCGACGCGGGTTTGCATGTCTTTCACCACCGAACCCATGTCGCGGCCCTTGATGAAAATACCGATGGCCATGGTGCGCCGACCGGCTTCGCGGGCGATGTTCATGGCGCCGTTGGTTTCGCGGATTTTGGCCACGCTGCCCAACTGCGCATAACCGCCGTCAGGGGTGGGGATCAAGGTCTGCGGCAGGTTGGCAATCGCGCGTTTATTTTCCGGCAAGCGGACAGCCACGGCAAATTTGCGTTCGCCTTCCCACAGTTGCGTGGCCGCTTTGCCGCCCAACGCAGCCTCCACCACATCTTGAATATCCTGCACGTTCAGACCCAGACGCGCAGCCCGGTCGCGGTCGATGTCGATGACCAGTTGCGGTAAGTCACCCAAGCGGTCAATTTCGCCACGCTGCACACCTTGGACCTGTTTGATTTCGCGTTGAATGGCTTCTGCCACACGACGCAATTCGTTCAAATCTTCGCCAGACACCTTGACGACAATCTGCCCCTTGATTTGTGAAATGGATTCCAGCACGTTGTCGCGAATTGGTTGCGAGAACGCCGGGTCAATGCCTGGAATCGCCCGCAGTTTGCTGTCCATTTCGTCAATCAGCTGGTCGCGTGTCAGGCCTTTGCGCCATTCTTCTTGCGGCTTCACGTCGATGAAAATTTCCGCCATGCTGAGGGTTTTAGGGTCAGTGCCGTCTTCCGGTTGCCCGGCCTTGGAGACCGCCGTGCGCACTTCGGGCACGGTGTTCAGGGCATTCCGCGCCAGCAACAAAATTTTGGCAGCCTCAACACTCGAAACGCTGGACGGCATGTCGAAATTGGCCCAGAAGGTGCCTTCGTTGAGCTCGGGCAAAAACTCCGAACCGAGCCTGGATGCCGCGCCCATGGCCAGTGCAAACACCGTCAGAGCAATTAACACCACGGTGCGACGCCGCTCTAGGGCCCACAGCAGGACGGGTTCATAGACGCGTTTGCTGCTGGCCACCACGCGGTTGTCGCCGTGGGGAATTTTTTTGCGCAGCATCCAGTAGGCCAGCAAGGGCACCAGCGTCAGCGAAAAAATCAGGGCCCCAATCAGCGCTGTGGTGACGCTCAAGGCCATCGGCTGAAAGATGCGGCCTTCATGGCGTTGCAGCGCAAAAATGGGAATGTGTGCCGCAATGATGATGAGCATCGAGAACAGCGTCGGTCGGCCGACTTCGCTGGCCGCGTCGATGATGACGTTGCGCCGTTGGGCATTCGTCATGCCTTCTTTTTTCTCAGACAGCCGGTGCATGATGTTTTCAATCACGATCACCGCGCCGTCGACGATGATGCCGAAATCCATCGCCCCCAGACTCAGCAAGTTGGCCGGCACGCCCATGATCTTCAAGCCGAGAAAGGTCGACAAAAGGGCCAGCGGAATGATGACCACGACGGCCAGACTGGCACGAATATTTGACAAAAACAGGTACAGCACCAGCGCCACCAGCAGCGCGCCCTCGACCAGATTTTTAAACACCGTGGTCAGCGTTTTGCCCATCAACCAAGTGCGGTCGTAGTAGGGCACTATTTGCACGCCCTTCGGCAAGCCGCGGGCATTGAGTTCTGCGATCTTGTCTTTGACGCCCTTCAGCACAATGCTCGGGTTTTCGCCTTTGCGCATGATGACGATGCCGGCCACGACGTCGTCGTCATGGTCCTGACCGACGATGCCCAAACGCGGGACGGCGCCAATTTTGACTTCAGCGATGTCCCGAATCAGGATCGGTGTGGCGCCGCGCGCCGCCACGACGATGCGGCCGATGTCGTCTGGTGACTGCAGCAAACCGATGCCGCGAATGGCGAATTGCTGCTGGCCTTGCGCCACATAGCTGCCGCCGGCATTTGAGTTGCCGCGGCCGAGGGCGTCCAGTAAATTTTGAAAGGTGAGCTTGTAGGCGCGCAATTTTTCGAGGTCCGGCTGGACTTCGTATTGCTTGATGAACCCGCCCATACCGACAACGTCGGCCACGCCCGGTACTTGGCGCAGGGCGCGTTCAATCACCCAGTCTTGCTGCGTGCGCAGGTCGGTCGTGTTTTGACCATCGCCCTTGACGCGGTAGCGCATGACTTCGCCGACCGGCGTCGCATTCGGCATCACATTGACTTGTGCACCGGCTGGCACGTCGAGGCTGTTCAGTCGCTCGTTGACCTGTTGCCGTGCAATGTTGACATTGGCGGCGTCGTCATAGGTGACGACGGTGTAAGACAGGCCGAACTGGGTGTGCGAGAAGACCCGGATCGAATTCGGCAAACCGGACAGCGCGATTTCAATCGGCAGTGTGACTTGTTTTTCAACCTCTTCAGCAGCCCGCCCGGGGAACAGCGCAATCACCGTGACCTGCGTGTCGGTGACGTCGGGAAAAGCTTCGACCGATAAATTTTTGAAGGCGATGACACCGGCCATTGCGAAGAGCAATGTGCCCAACACGATGAAGAGCGGCTGGTGCAGCGCGTAGTGAATCAGGCGTTTCATGGTTTAGCCTGTGCGTTGGTGGCAGGTTGCGCGTCGTTTTTAGCGTTGCGGAACTCGCGCGCCAGCAGCAGCATGTTGTCGCTGACAACTTGCTCGCCTGCCGCGACTCCGCGCGACACCACGGACTCGTGTGGGCCTTGGTAGCTCAGTTGCACTTCGCGGGTCTCAAAAACGCCGGCTTGGACTTGCACCAGCACGATGTTTTTGGCGCCCAGCAACGAGACGGCGCGTGATGGAATCACCACGCCGGGGCCGATATTGCGCTGAATCCGTGCGGTGGCCAGCATCTCTGCCTTGAGCAAGCGCGCCGGATTGGCGACGACACCGCGGACCTTGATGGTGCGGGTGGTCGGGTCGATGAAATCGGCGGCGGCCGTGACGCGGCCCTCAAATTTTTGACCCGGCAGCGTCGGGATGATCAGCTCGAAGGGTGCGCCTGGGCGGAGCGTGTCGATCTCCGATTCGCGGGCATCAATCTGCACCCATAACGTGGTCGGGTCGGTCACCACAAAGAGCGGCGGCACACCGACGCCCGACTGGTCGGGCCGGACTTCCTGGCCCGGGTTGAGATTGCGTTCAACCACCATCCCTTTGATGCTGGCGCTGATGGCCAGTTCCTGGTTGACGCCATTGGCCTCGCGGGCACCGCCGTACATCCGGGTGCGGGCGTCGGCGCGCTGAACTTCGGCCTGCGAACGGGCGGCATCGGCCTCGGCTTGTTCAAAGTCTTTGCGCGGGACGATGCCCGCCTCAAACAGTTCACGCTGACGTTGTAAAACATTGCTGCTCAGGCGCGCATCCGCGCGGGCTTTGGCGGTGTCAGCCTGGGCCATGCCAAAGTCCGGCGAGGCCAGTTGTGCCAGTACGGCACCAGCGTTCACCGCTTGGCCGACATCGGCCCGGATAGCGCTCACACGTCCGGCAAAGGCCGGGTAAATCCGTTGGGTGTGTTCTTCATTCCAGACCATGCGCGCCGGCAAATCGACACTCAAGGCTTGCGCCGGGGTCGCCGTGACCAGACCGAGCAGGGCCAATTGCGGATGGTTGGGCGCATAGCGCAGCTGCTCGCCTTGCAAGATCGGCGGCGGCGCTTTAGCCGGTGGTTCAACAGGCTCCTGGCAACCGGCCAGAACGAGCAGGCTGATGAGCAGGGGCAGTGCGCTGAGTGGTTTCATGGCGGGGTATTGCATCAAGGTCAATTCGAAAGAAGGCTTAAAAAATTCAGCGTGCAGGGGCTGCGCTGCGCAGTTGCCACGCGGCTAAGCTGCGGGCGTGGTCGGCGCGGGTGGCGACATCTTCCAGCAGGGCCGAGCGCAAGGTACGGCGTGCGTCCAGCAGTTCGGTCAGCGACATCGCGCCCTTGGTGTAAGCCATTTCGGCCATGCTGGCGACTTGACGGGCCCGCGGCACGATGGCGTTTTGATAGGTCAACGCCCGCTGCGACGCGGCCAGCAAATCTTGCTGCAGACGGCTGGTGTCAAGCGCCGCCGATTGCCGCGTTTTGTCGAGCAGGTCTTGCGCTTGCGCCAGTTGAGCCGTGGCGCGGCCTAGTTCGCCTTGGTAGCCGTAATTGCCAAACAAGCCGGCCAGCGGCATTTGCACCCGAAATTCCAGCAGCCGGTTCGAGGTGCCCGGGTAGTGGTCGAACGAGGTGCCGAGCGTGAGGTCGTTCTTGCGCAAGGCTTCAGCACTTTCCAGCACGGCCTGCGCAACCTCGGTGCGGCGGAGCGCGGCGCGCACATCGGGTCGGGCTTCGAGTTGCGGTTCAGGCAGGTTGGGCAATGCCAAGACGGGCGACGGCCACGCTGCCCCGGCCGTTAGCGCGCCTGACAAGCGCGTCACTTGCTTCAGCGTCAATTCAGCGCGGACGCGGTCGGCTTGCGCGGCACGCAGATCTGCGTTGGCGCGCTCGGCTTCGATCTCGCTGCGGGCGGCGTCTTGTTGCGACACATCGCCGGCGCCCAGCCGGCGCTGCGCGGTGCGTGCCAACTCAACGGCGCTGTGCGCGATCGCCTGCACCTGCGTGATGCGTTCTTGCGCGGCCTGCAGATCGTAATAAGCGCCGGCCGCGGCCAGCTGTTGCTGAACCAAGGCTTCGTCAAAGTCAGCTTGGGCGGCTTGGGCGGCGAACTGTGCGCTGCGCGTACGCAGTTCGCGTTTGTTGCCACGCTCCCAGGTCCAATCCAAGCCAATTGATTTGTCGATGCGCTTGTCGCTCAAGGCGTTGCCGGGGCCGACACCGTTTTGCAGATCGATGGAGGCGGTCTTGGCCGTCAAGATGGGCGTGGGCGCACGGTCAGCGCTCAGCACATCGGCGCGGGCGGCGTCGACGGCGCGTTGTGTCAGCGACACATCGAAGTTGTTGCGGGCCGCTTGCAGGGCTTGCTCAAGCGATACCGCGATCGCATCTGGCGGCTGCGGCTGCGCCAACGCAACCGAGGCCAGCGCCATGCCGGTACAAAAAAACCAATGTTGTATGCTCATCTGCTGTTTATCTCACTGACCGACTGACCGGCCCCTGACCGGCACTGTCTGTACAACTACGTAGCCACAAGTTGAGGCCTCCCACCGATGCGAATCCTCTTGGTTGAAGATGACGCTGTGTTGCGTTCGATGATGTTGCGCAGCCTGCGTGAAGCCGGTCATCGGGTCGATGAAGCCGCCACCATTGAAGAGGCGAGTCATTGGTGGCGGGTACAGCCTTTTGACGCGGTGCTGCTGGACCTGAATCTGCCCCTGACCCGTCACGAACGCAGTGGTTTGGGCAATGGCCTGTCGGTGCTGCGTGAGGCGCGCGCGCGCGGCGACCGCACGCCCGTGCTGGTGCTGACGGCCCGTGACCGCACCGAAGAACGCATTGCCGGCCTCGACGCCGGTGCAGACGACTATCTGGGCAAACCGTTTGACCTGAACGAGGTCGAAGCCCGGCTGCGCGCTTTGGTCAGGCGTGCACAAGGCGCCGATGACCGTGTTGAGTTGGGCCAACTGCAGCTCGACCGCAAGGCCCGCCGCTTCATGCTGGCGGGTGAGACCTGGGACCTACCGGCGCGTGAATTTGAAGTCTTGTGGGAGTTGCTGACGCCACCCGGTCGGGTGGTCAGCAAACGACAACTGGCGGACAAACTCTCGGAAGCTGACACCGCACTGGGCGATAACGCACTGGAAGCTTTTATCTCCCGGCTGCGCAAAAAATTGCTGGGCTCGGGCGTCAGCATCCGCACCTTGCGGGGTTTGGGTTACGTGCTGGAGGCGTCGGCATGAGCAGCCCGAGGCCATCACTGCGAACCCGACTGGCGCAGCACGTCCTCGTGCCGCTGGTGATCACTTGGGCCGCCGGCACCGCGGTGACTTTGGCCATGGCGAGTTACTTTGCCGGACAGGCCTTTGACCGCGCCTTGCTCGACGATGCGTATGCCTTGGCGGCGCACGTGACGCTGGGACCCGTCGGCAAGCCGGGGCTGAACCTGTCCATCGATGACATGGGTACCCTCTTGTTTGACCAAAGCGAGTCGATGTTTTTTGCGGTGTACGGCGATGAAGGCCAGTTTGTCGGTGGCCATGCCGGTCTGCGGCCGCCTGCTCTTCCGCCGAATGTGAGCTCGCAGTTTTCAGACATGATTTATCAGGGGCGCCAGATGCGCAGCGTCAGCCTGCGCCGCACGGAGCCGGTCGAGGTCGAGATTGTCATGGCCCAAACCTCGGCCACACGGACCCGGCTGTTGCAACGCTTGCTGGTTTACTCCGCTATTCCACAGGCTGTGTTGCTGGTTTTCCTGGCGTGGTGGTTGCGACGCAGCATCGGGCGCGACCTGGATCCGTTGGCGGCACTGCAGCAGGCGCTGGGCCGGCGCGACGCCAGTGACCTCCGACCCATGCCAGATGATGCAACCACCATGGCCAGCTCAAGGGATGTTGACAACTTGCGGCTGGCACTGAACTCTTTGTTGCTGAGGTTGGGTCGGAGCATTGAAGCGCAGCGTGAATTTGCCGGCAACGTGGCACATGAGTTGCGCACGCCGTTGGCCGGCATACGGGCACAGGCCAGCTATGCGCTGGCGCAACAGTCGCCGGCGGTTTGGCACGAGCAACTGCTGGGCATTGCGCAGGGGGAGCAGCGCGCAAGTCATCTGGTCGAGCAATTGCTGGCCTTGGCGCGGGCCAACGAAGGTCGCGCGGCTCTGTTTTTACAGCCAGTGCCACTGGATGAGTTGGTGCGTGACGTGGTGTTGCGCTTCATGGCCAAGGCTGACGCGGCCGGGTTCGATCTGGGCGCCGAAGGTCTTGAGCAGCCCGTGACCGTGCTGGGTGATGCGGCTTTGGTGGAAGGTATTTTGGGGAATCTGTTGGACAACGCGTTGCGTTATGCCGTCGGGCCCGATGCCCGTGTCACCGTCAGCATCGTCTTGGAGGGTACGCAGATTGTGCTGCGGGTACTCGACAACGGCCCCGGCATGAGCCCGCAAGACCTGCAGTTCTGGGGGGAGCGCTGGGCCTTGGGAGAGGCCGGGCAGCGCTTGGGGGAGGGCTTTGGTCTGGGCTTGTCGATCGTACGGCGTTACGCCGAATTGCTGGGCGCCGACTTCAGTCTGTCGCCGGGCGCGGACGGCCGCGGTCTTTGCGCCAGCTTGCGCTTTGGGCCGTCGTCGGCTTGACGCTGCCCGCGCGCTTTTCTTCAGCTGGTCAAACGGGCTAAAGCTTCTTCATATTTCGCAGCGGTCTTCAGCGCCACATCCGGCGGCAACTGTGGTGCCGGTGGTGTTTTGTCCCAAGGCTTCCCGTTGATGCGCACGGCTTCCAGCCAGTCGCGCACAAACTGTTTGTCGTAGCTGGGCGGATTTTGACCGGCGCTGAAGGCTTGCTCGTAACCCTCGATCGGCCAGTAGCGCGAGGAGTCGGGTGTCAGCACCTCGTCCATCAGTGTCAGCGTGCCGTGTTCGTCAAGGCCAAATTCAAACTTGGTGTCGGCAATGATGATGCCTTTGGTGAGGGCGAAAGCGGCTGCCGTCTGGTAGATCTCAATGCTGATTTTTTTGATTTGCGCGGCAAGTTCGGGGCCGACGATGGTTTCGACCTGTTCGTAGCTGATGTTTTCGTCGTGCTCGCCGGCTTCGGCTTTGGCCGCCGGCGTGAAGATCGGTTCAGGCAGTTGGCTGGCGTTTTTTAAACCGGCTGGCAAGGGCACGCCGCAGACCGATTGCGTGGCTTGGTATTCTTGCCAGCCGCTGCCGGCCAGGTAGCCGCGCACCACGGCTTCAACCGGAATCGGCTTCAGGCGTTTGACCAACATGGAGCGCTGAGTCACCTGCGGCAGTTCAGCGGCGGTGACGACACTCTCCGGCGCTTCGCCGGTCAGATGGTTGGGGCAAATGTGGCCGAGTTTGTCAAACCAGAACAAAGCCATTTGCGTCAGCAGCGCGCCCTTGCCGGGAATCGGCTCCCCCAAAATCACGTCGAAAGCGCTGAGCCTGTCGCTCGCCACCATCAGCAGGCGGTCTTTGCCTACGGCGTAGTTGTCGCGCACTTTGCCGCGCGCCAGCAGGGGCAGGGATGTCAGGGTGGAGGTGTGAAGCGCTTGGGTCATGTAGGGTCGGTCAACAGTAAAAAACAGCGCTCAACGAACGACTTGTGCCAGCTCACCGCTGGCGTATTTGGCCGCCACGACCGACAGGCTGTCGCCTTTGATCTTGCTGGCCTGGCCTTCGCAACCGAACTCGATGTAGCGCTGTTTGCACAGGGCTTTGGCGGCGGCCGTGGCGGGCTTGAGCCATTCACGGGGGTCAAATTTGGAGGGGTTTTCTGCCATGAATTTACGCACGGCGGCGGTCATGGCCAAGCGAATGTCGGTGTCAATGTTGATCTTGCGCACGCCGAACTGGATGGCTTTTTGAATTTCTTCTACCGGCACACCGTAGGTTTCTTTCATGTCGCCGCCGTACTGGCGAATGATCGCCAGCAGGTCTTGCGGCACGCTGGACGAACCATGCATGACCAAGTGGGTGCTGGGCAGGCGGCGGTGAATTTCTTTGATCAGCTCAATCGCCAGAATGTCACCCGTGGGCTTGCGCGTGAACTTGTAGGCGCCGTGGCTGGTGCCAATGGCAATTGCCAGTGCATCGAGTTGGGTGCGTTTAACGAAGTCAGCGGCTTGCTCAGGGTCAGTCAGCAACTGGGCGTGGGTCATCACGGCATCGGTGCCATGGCCGTCTTCTTTGTCACCCTTCATGGTTTCCAGGCTGCCGAGGCAACCGAGTTCGCCTTCGACAGAAACGCCGGTGGCATGGGCCATTTCAACGACTTTGCGCGTGACCTCGACGTTGTAGTCATAGTCGGCAATGGTCTTGCCATCGGCCAGCAGCGAGCCGTCCATCATGACCGAGCTGAAGCCCAGGTCAATCGCGCCGCGGCAAACGTCAGGGTTCTGGCCATGGTCTTGGTGCATGACGACGGGAATGTGGGGATAGCTTTCAACCGCCGCTTGGATCAGCCGTTTGAGAAAACCCTCGCCAGCGTATTTGCGGGCGCCTGCGCTGGCTTGCATGATGACCGGGGCATTGACCTCGTCGGCCGCCTGCATGATGGCTTGCACTTGTTCCAGGTTGTTGACGTTGAACGCTGGAATGCCGTAGGTGTTGGCAGCGGCGTGGTCGAGCAGTTCGCGCAAGGAAACGAGGGCCATGGATGTAATCCCGTGATGTGTATGGATGAGTTGGTAACCGAGGGTTAAGGTACGATTTTACCTGCTGCCTTTTGCGCTCCGTGCGTGGCCTTTGATAGACCTCAATCTTGGGCGTTGTTCCGGCTCCGGCGTCGATGAGGCGCTACGGCGGCCGCCTCCTACTGGAGTACCAGAAATCGGCAGCCACCGCAGCGCCTCATCGACGCAACCGAAGTGCGCCTGAAGTGTTGAAACAATGCGTGCTAAAAATGTATCGGTCAAGGATGAGTGGGTTGGGCAGGTGGCCGATTTCTGGTACCCCAGTATGAGGACGCCGGCCCACCCCACTCACCCGCCAGCGCCAAACCAAGACAGCAACAGCACCCGAACCCGAACCCGGACCGGCCTCAAGCCACCCGACAAATCTTCAGCATGTTCGTGCCACCCGGTGCACCCATTGGCTCACCGCAAGTGATCGCGTAGACGTCACCGCTTTGCACAATATGAAGACGTCGCAAATGATCCTCCGCCTGTTCCAGCGCCGTGTCGCGGTCAACGATGGTGTCCATCAACAGCGGCCGCACATTCCGGTACAGCGCCATCTTGCGCTGCGTCGCTAAACGTGGCGTCAGGGCGTAAATCGGCACCCGAATGTCGTGACGACTCATCCACAGCGGCGTGGAGCCGCTGTCGGTCAACGCGACGATCGCCTTGGCCCCCAAGTGATGCGCCGTGAACAGCGCACCGATCGCAATCGATTGGTCGATGCGGCTAAAGGTCTTGCCACTGAAGTCGGCCTCTAACTCACCGTACTCGGCTTTTTCGGCCTCCACGCAGATCTTCGCCATCTCCTCGACGGTCTCCAGCGGAAAGCGGCCGACGGCGGTTTCAGCGCTCAGCAT
>CANCCE010000077.1 GCA_947374505.1 Comamonadaceae bacterium
TGGGCGCGTACGACGCCGCACTGAAAAAGCACTTCAGGAAGGTGGCCCGCCCGGACACCGAAATTGTCATGCATGGCATGCGACCCGGCACATACCGCACAAATTACCCGGGCAATGACATCCGGCATGCGGCTATCCAGCATCTGCACACCACCCAGTTCATTGAAGCCGGCCTGGCCGCCGAGCAGCAAGGCTTTGATGCCTATGCCATCAGTACCCTGCCTGACCCGGGGCTGCGCGAAATTCGCTCGCTGCTGAGTATTCCGGTCGTCGGCTATGGTGAATCAGCCATGCTCACTTCATGTCTGCTGGGCGCACGCTTCGCGGTGCTCGTGTTCATCAGCGAACTGACTGAACTGCTCACCGAGAACGCCAAGCGCTACGGTCTGGCATCGCGCTTGGTCGGTGTGACCGATGTTGGCTTTCGTTTCAACGATGTGCTCGCTGGTTTTGCCGATCCACAACCGCTGATCGAGCGCTTTCGCACGGCCGCTCGCGCCCAGATCGCACGGGGTGCGGAAGTCTTGATTCCGGGCGAGGCACCGCTGTGCGTTTTGCTCGCCAGCCAGGGCGTTTCCAGTGTGGATGGCGTACCGGTGCTTGACTCGTTGTCATGCTGGGTCAAACATGCCGAGATGCTGGTAGACCTCAAGCGCCAAAGCGGTGTGGAGCGCTGTCAGGTCGGCTATTTCAATGAGCCGCCGCCGGCGGGACGCATCAATGAGTTGCTTCAATTTTATGGCCGTGAACCGGCCGGGAAGGCATGATTAAATAGTCAGAAATTCAAATGCAGGGTGTCGGCAGCTAGGCTTTCGCCGATACCCCGCATGTGTATTTTCGGTATTTTTCAGCGCTGGCTCAGGGCCTTGATGGCGACTGTATGGGTGGCGCTGGGTAAGCGCTCCGAGTCCAGTACCTCGACCAGAAAGTCAGTGAAGGCGCGGACTTTGGCTGAGCCGCTACTGGCTTTGGTCATCACCGCGTAAAAAATTGTTGAAGCGGTAGCCCAATCCGAGTACAGCGGCACCAGTTCACCATTGTCCAAGTGCCGGTTGACAAAAATATCAAGCACATGGATCACGCCTATTCCGGCTAGCGCTGCGCCCACTAACGCGTCGCTGCTGTTGAAATGAAGCGATCCCGATGGCTGTATCTTGACCTCCATTTCCCCGCGCTCTAGCCGCCAAGCTGCGGCATGACGCTGTTCCTTGGGAAGAATGCCGAGACAGCACCGCGGGTCAAGCGCTGCCGGGTCGGCCGGCAGGCGCGCCGCCAAGTGGGGCGCGCAACACACCACGTAATTCGTTTCGTAGACCGACCGGGCCACCAAGTCCTCATCCTCCACGTGGTCCATGCGGATGGCTACGTCGATGGCGCGCTCAATCATGTGGTGTGGCTGATTGGTCAGCGTGATCGCGGTTGAAATTTCGGGGTAGCGCTTGGCAAAGTTGGGCAAGGCCGGGCACAGTAAGGCGTGACCAATAGAAATAGGCATCTCAATGTGCAGAGATCCGCGCAACTCACTTTTCGACGTGCGCAGTTCATCTTCGGTCTGGGCCACTGATTGCAGCAGTTGTCGAGCCCTGGGCATATACAGCTGCCCTTCTTCGGTCAGGCGAAGTCGGCGTGTGTCCCGGTTGATCAGCGTCACGCCCAAGTGGCGCTCGAGGTTTCGTACGCAAGTGGTGACAGTCGCATTGGCCAAACCCAAGGACTCAGCAGCGCGAGAAAAACTCCCACATTCCGCAACGCGAACAAAAACTTCCATAGCCCAAAGCTTGTCGATGATGAACCCCTATGTGAGCCAATTTTTGGCATAACTGTTAAAAAATTATATCGATGTGCTTTTGACCTGACCCCTTAACTTAAATCCCGTCTAAGCAGTGCAACAATATTCCATGGACACACCCAAGACCGCTGACGCACCATCGACTTCATCATCGCGCATGACGTCAATTGTTTGTTACTTCGACTTTATTTCCCCGTATGCCTATCTGGCCTTCGAGCGCTTGCCGGAGGCGCTGCGGGGTATCAGCTACAGCGTGCGCTACAAACCATTGCTGTTTGCCAGTCTGCTCAAGCACCACGGTCAACTCGGTCCGGCCGAAATCCCCACCAAGCGCGACTGGACTTATCGGCAGGTGATGTGGTTGGCCCAGCAGCAAAATACACCGCTGAAGATGCCGCTCAGTCACCCTTTCAATCCACTCGGCCTGCTGCGTTTGGCGGTGGCTTGCGATGCCGCTGGAACGCCGAACCGTTATGTCTGTGAAACCATTTTTCGCCATGTCTGGACGGGCGGTGAAGAAGCGTCAGACACGGCGCGCTTGACCGCACTCAGTGCGCAACTGGCGCCGGTGCAAGACGTTGCCAGTGAGCGGGTGAAAGAACAGCTGAAAGTGCATACCGCAGAAGCCATTGCTTTAGGTGTTTTCGGCGTGCCGGCTTTTGTGGTCGATGGCAAAGTATTTTGGGGCTTGGATTCATTGCCCATGTTGCGCGACTACCTGCTGGGCGGTCGCTGGTTTGGCAGCGCCGATTGGGACGATGCATCTGTCGTCAAGATCGGCGTTGCAAGAACTCCGGTGGTTCGGGGATAGGCCGCAGCGCATGCAAATTCAAGGGTTTACCCCATCAGTGGAAACGTGGGGTTGGCGGACCTATTTTTATCGTTTTCTCCTCTGAAAACTCCCTTTGTAAGGCCTTTTTCAAGCGTCAGTTTGGATTCAGTTTCGCGTCAGAGTCGGGTCAGTCGCCAGACACACAATTTCACAAGCTTTTGTGTTGAAAGCTCTGAACAATTATTAGGAGACTTTGATATGTCGACAGCAGCGCCTGACCGGCCAATGACCAGCACAGAGAAGAAGGTGATTTTTGCCTCTTCTCTGGGCACTGTGTTTGAGTGGTATGACTTCTACCTGTACGGCTCGCTCGCAGCGATCATTGCCAAGCAGTTTTTCAGCGGCTTAGATGAAGGCTCGGCCTTCATTTTTGCGCTGTTGGCGTTTGCCGCGGGTTTCATCGTGCGTCCTTTTGGCGCGTTGGTGTTTGGCCGTTTGGGCGACATGATCGGCCGTAAATACACGTTCCTGATCACCATTTTGATCATGGGTCTGTCGACGTTCATCGTCGGTTTGCTGCCCAGCTACGCCAGCATCGGCGTGGCGGCACCGGTCATTTTGATCGGTTTGCGCATGCTGCAAGGTCTGGCCTTGGGCGGTGAGTACGGCGGTGCGGCGGTGTATGTGGCGGAGCATGCCCCACACGGCAAGCGCGGTGCTTACACCTCTTGGATTCAGACGACCGCCACGCTCGGTCTGTTTTTGTCACTGATGGTGATTCTTGGCACCCGGACCTGGATTGGTGAAGCCGCTTTCGCCGATTGGGGCTGGCGCGTTCCGTTCGTCGTGTCGATCCTGTTGTTGGGCGTGTCGGTCTACATCCGCTTGTCCATGGAAGAGTCGCCCGCTTTTGCCAAAATGAAAGCGGAAGGTAAAACTTCCAAAGCGCCTTTGTCCGAGTCTTTCGGTCAATGGAAAAACCTGAAGATCGTGATCTTGGCGCTGATCGGCTTGACCGCCGGCCAAGCCGTGGTCTGGTACTCGGGTCAGTTCTATGCTTTGTTCTTCCTGACGCAGTCGCTCAAGGTGGACGGCGCTACCGCCAACATCTTTGTGGCGGTGTCGCTGTTGATCGGCACGCCATTCTTCATCGTCTTTGGCGCGCTGTCGGACAAGATTGGTCGCAAGCCGATCATCATGGCCGGTTGCTTTCTGGCTGCCGTCACGTACTTCCCGGTGTTCACGGCGCTGACCAAAGCTGCCAACCCTGACTTGGCGGCTGCGCAAGCCGCCAACAAGGTCGTCGTGACGGCCAACCCGGCTGAGTGCTCGTTCCAGTTCAACCCAACCGGCACCGTCAAGTTCACCAGCTCGTGCGACATCGCCAAGCAGGTACTGGCCGGCGCTTCGGTGAGCTACGAAAATGTGGAAGCCGCTGCCGGCACCCCTGCCACTATCAAAATTGGTGAGACGGTGATCCCTGGCTACAGCTCCAAAGGGTTGCCCGCTGCCGAAGCCAAGGTGAAGGGCGATGAGTTCAAGAAGGCCGTGGCCGACGCACTCAAAGGCGCTGGCTACCCGACCAAGGCGGACCCTGCCAAGGTCGACAAGTTCATGGTCATTCTGATCCTGACCTACCTCGTGTTGCTGGTCACCATGGTCTACGGCCCGATTGCCGCCATGCTGGTGGAGATGTTCCCGACGCGCATTCGTTACACCTCGATGAGCTTGCCGTATCACATCGGTAATGGCTGGTTCGGCGGCCTGCTGCCCACCACCGCGTTTGCCATCGTGGCGCAAACCGGCAATATGTACAACGGCTTGTGGTACCCGATCATCATCGCCGGTGCGACCGTCGTGATTGGCACCTTGTTCATCAAAGAAACCAAAGACGTTGACATCTACGCGGACGACTAAGCGCAGGCTAAGTCATCTGGAGGCCCTCGTCTTTGGACGGGGGCTTTTTTTATTTAAAAGGGAAAGAAAATCATGTGGAAAATTGCACTGGCTTTTGTCGCGTTCGCAGCGCTGGCCATTTTTATTTTGAGCAAGGGTGGCGACATCGATATGGGCGGTGAAAAGCACGGTGCTGAGGCGGTGCATTCGGAGCCCGCACCAGCTGCTGCAACGGCTCCTGCTAAGCCTGCTTCTGCGACCCAATAAGGCCTTTAAAAAACTTGGGTTGATTAGGCTTCGGGGACAGACCCCCAGGCCTGAATCGACCTGAGTCCCCGTCATGCAGAGCGCTAAGCCGCAGCACGCGGCAGCATGGTTTGGCCCTCATCAAGGGGCTGGATACAGCGCATCGCAATCAGACTGTTTGAAGCGCCAATAGCGTCGCTCGACAAGCGACGTCAGTCTAGGGCTTACCCTTGCCTGCGCTGCAATTTCCCGCCTAATCTCAGATCACGATAAAACCCCCAAGGGTTAACGTTTGTGTGGCGGGGATTCACTGGCATCGCTGTCAGGAAGCTGTCAGCTTTAATAATCACATTAATGCATTGATTGAATAAAAGTAATTCCAAAATGCTACTAACGATCGTTATTTTGAAGAGTTTGATAGAGCTGTCGCTGATGTTTCTCGTCGGCCGCTTTCTCTTGGGTTTGCTGGCGGGCGCCAAGCGCCAGAGCAACATTTTTTGGCAATTGCTCGATGTCGCGTCCAAACCGTCCCTTTGGCTGACGCGCCGCGTCAGCCCCAAGCTGATCCTTGATCAGCACATTCCGCTGGCGGCAGGCAGTTGGCTGATCATCGCCTGGGTGTTGGTGGTCATGGCCAAAATTGATAGTTGCCTTCAGGTCGGTGCCGCCGCATGCCAATGAGCTTCAACACCACCCCGTCAGTAGCGTCCGGCATGGGTCGATATGCCTTGTTTGTCTTGCATTGGCGCGCCAAAATTTTCTTGTTTCTAGGCATGCGGTCTTCGGCCACGCAGGTCTTCCACGACGTTTTGCAGCGTGCGCCTCAAGATTTACTGGCACTCCAAAGCTTGGGCTTCAGCGCCATGAACGAGCGTAACTTTGTCTTGGCATTGACTTATTTTGACCAGGTCGCAAAGCTCTCCCCCGAGTCCTCGAACGCACATTTCAACCAGGCCTTTGTGTGCGAAGAAATGGGTCGTCTTGAGGATGCCGAGCGCGGTTTTCGGGCGGCCATCGCGATCGAAGAAAAGATGGACCGTGCCTGGTACGGCCTCGGACTGGTGCTGGTCCGGCAAGGGCGGCTTGAAGAAGCCGTCGTCGCTCTCAAGAGAAACACCCAACTTCAACCCATGAGCCCCTTTGGTTGGTACCAACTGGCTCGGGTGCATGTGGACCTGAAGCAAGCCGACGAGGCGCTGGTCGTGATCCGCAACCTAAAAGGTTTTGAACCCAAGGTTGCGGCCCAACTCGAGCATGAAACTGGATTGAAGGTCGGAATGTGAGCAGAGGTTTTTAAAAATTTAAACAAGGGAGACAAGCAATGGAACTGACGGCAAGGCACCATGAATATTGGCGCAAAAATCTGCGAATCACTGCCTTTTTATTGGGCATCTGGTTTTTTGTAACTTTCGTGTTGGTCTTTTTTGCACGCGACCTGACGTTCAAATTTTTTGGTTGGCCGTTCTCTTTTTGGGTCGCGGCTCAAGGCGCGCTGGTGGTCTATTGCGTGATCATCTGGTACTACGCCCGCTACATGAACAAGCTTGACATTGAATACGGCGTTGCCGAAGGAGAAGCGTCATGAGCATGTTTGGCGGCGTCAACCAGTCGCAGAGCGACTTTAAGAAGGGCCTGAACAAGGTCTACACCTGGTACACCGGCGGTTTTATCAGCTTCGTCATTGTGCTGGCCATCCTCGAGCAAATGGGTTTGCCGAGAAACTGGATTGGCTACCTCTTTCTAGCGGCGACCGTGCTGCTGTACGCGGGCATCGGCATCATGAGCCGAACCAATGACGCCGCTGAGTACTATGTGGCGGGACGTCGTGTGCCGGCCATGTACAACGGCATGGCGACCGGCGCTGACTGGATGTCTGCGGCCTCTTTCATCGGCATGGCCGGAACCTTGTACCTCACGGGGTATGGTGGTCTGGCCTTCATACTTGGCTGGACCGGTGGCTATTGCCTGGTGGCGCTGTTTCTTGCGCCCTACCTGCGCAAGTTCGGCCAGTTCACCATTCCCGACTTTCTGGGTGCTCGCTACGAGGGTAATCTGCCGCGTTTGATCGGCGTGTTCGCAGCCGTTTTGTGCTCCTTCACTTACGTGGTGGCACAAATTTACGGCGTCGGGTTGATCACCGCCAGGCTGACCGGACTGGCTTTCGAGGTCGGTATTTTTGCGGGTTTAGCCGGCATTTTGGTCTGCTCCTTCTTGGGCGGTATGCGGGCCGTCACCTGGACCCAAGTGGCTCAATACGTGATCTTGATCATTGCGTATCTGCTGCCGGTGGTGTGGTTGTCGGTCAAGCACACGGGCGTGCCCGTACCGCAAGCCGTCTACGGTTACACGCTTGAAAAAGTCACGGCCAGAGAAGCCGAGTTGTTGCAGGATCCAAAAGAACTCGAAGTGCGTGGCATTTTCAAAGCGCGTTCAGATGCAGCCGCTGAAAAACTCAAGGATGTGCCTGCTGCCATGGCTGCTGACAAGGCCGCCGCGCAGACGGTACTGGACAACCTGAAGGCCTCGAACGGTGCCTTGGCCGACATCAATGCGGCTGAAGCGGCTTTGGCCAAATTGCCGCAAGATGAAGCGGCCGCCACGGCGGCCTACATCGCTGCGCGAACCACCAACGCAACGCGTTCCAATCCACCGATTCGGCACGCTCAACCCTTCCCGGGCAAAGACGAAGAAACACAGAATATCGCGCGTAAAAATTTCATGGCGCTGGTCTTCTGTCTGATGATTGGCACGGCCGCCTTACCGCACATTCTCATGCGTTACTACACCGTGCCATCGGTGCGAGCAGCCCGGGAGTCGGTGAGTTGGTCGCTGTTCTTCATTTTCTTGCTCTACTTCACCGCGCCGGCGCTGGCGGTATTGGCCAAGTACGAGGTCTACACGGTCTTGGTGAACACGCCATTCGCCAGTCTGCCGGAGTGGATAGGGCGCTGGAACGCGGTTGACCCAAGTCTGCTGTCCGTCGTCGACATCAATCGGGATGGTATTTTGCAGCTGGCTGAAATCTCGATTGGCGGCGACATCATTGTGTTGGCCACGCCTGAAATTGGTGGCCTGCCTTATGTGGTCTCGGGCATGGTGGCGGCGGGTGGTTTGGCAGCGGCGCTGTCGACCGCTGACGGCTTGCTGCTGACGATTGCCAATGCTTTGTCGCACGACGTGTATTACAAGGTGCTGGACCCCAATGCCTCGACCGCACGTCGCGTCATGGTCTCCAAGTGCTTGTTGCTGGTGGTGGCCTTGTGCGCGGCATATGTGGCAGCGCAGAAACCGGCTGACATCTTGTTCTTGGTCTCAGCGGCATTCTCGTTTGCAGCGGCAGCGTTCTTCCCAGCGTTGACCTTGGGCATCTTCTGGAAGCGCGCTAACAAATGGGGTGCTTCATTGGGCATGGCCTCGGGACTGGGCATCACCTTTTACTACATGATCACGACCCAGCCTTGGCTCTACCACCTGGTGCATGGCACGACCATCACACCGGCGATCATCAAGGCCAACACGTGGTGGGACATCGCACCCATCTCGGCCGGTCTGTTTGGTGTACCGCTTGGCTTTGCGGTGATCATCATCGTCTCGCTGCTGACCAAGGCACCAGGCCGGGATGTTCAAGAGCTGGTCGAGCATGTGCGTTACCCGAGCCTCGACGGTCAAACGTCTGGCGCCAGCGCTGCGCACTGACAACTGAACAGCCGTTAGTCAAAACCCCCGTCACTTGAGGTGGCGGGGGTTTTTTATTTTGCGAGAATGACCATTTGGCGGCCCGCAGTTCTGGCCGTGCCTAGAATGTTTGCCTCACCCGCAAAGATCGCTCCCTCATGTCCCAAGGCATCATCCGTATTCGTGGCGCACGCCAGCACAATCTCAAAAACATCGACTTGGACATTCGCACTGGCGAGTTGACGGTGGTCACCGGCCCCAGCGGGTCGGGCAAGTCGTCCTTGGTTTTTGATACGCTGTTTGCCGAAGGCCAGCGCCGCTACGTCGAAACCTTCTCAGCGTATGCGCGGCAGTTTCTGGATCGCATGGACAAGCCGGCGGTCGACAAGGTGGAAGGCGTGCCGCCGGCCATCGCGATTGACCAGACCAATCCGGTCCGTAGCTCTCGGTCGACGGTCGGCACCATGACCGAGCTGAATGATCACCTGAAGTTGCTCTACGCCCGCGCCACGCAACTCTTTGACCAGCAAACCGCGCAGCCGGTGCGGCACGACACACCGGAGTCGATTTATGCCGAGTTGATGGCCCGCACCCTAGACGCAGACCCGCGCGTGGTGATGACCTTCCCGGTCGAGTTGCCCGCCAACACCAGCGCTGAAGAAGTCGCGCAATGGCTCTCAGCCAGCGGCTTCACCAGAGTCCATGCCGAGCGTGAGATGGCCACGTTGGCGGGCGTTCGTAAAATTTTGGACGTGGTGGCCGACCGCTTTCGGCTGCAAAGCACAGAAAAAGTCCGCGTCATCGAAGCCATTGAAATGGCCCTCAAGCGCGGCGGTCGTTTGAATGTGTATGTGATGGATAGCGCAGGGCAACTCCAAGCTGAGCCAAGCGAGGATGTCATATTCAGGTTTTCCAGCGGTCTTCATTGCCCGGCCAGCGACCTTCGCTATGCCGACCCGACGCCCTCGCTGTTCTCCTTCAACTCGGCCATGGGCGCTTGCGACACCTGCCGGGGGTTCGGGCGAGTCATCGGTGTTGACTACGGTCTGGTGATTCCAAACGACAAGCTGACCCTGCGCTCCGGCGCCATCAAGGTGATGCAGACGCCGGCGTGGAAAGAAGCCCAGGACGACTTGCTGCGCCACGCTGAAGCGGCCGGCATTCCGCGCGACACGCCTTGGTACAAACTCACGCCGGAACAAAAAGAGTGGGTCATCAACGGCTCGCCCAGCTGGAACGGTCAGTGGAACCAACACTGGTTTGGCATCAAGCGCTTCTTTGAATACCTTGAAAGCAAGGCTTACAAAATGCACATCCGCGTGCTGCTGTCGAAGTACCGCAGCTACACGCCGTGCGAAAGTTGCGGAGGCGCACGCTTGAAGACCGAGGCCTTGCTCTGGCGTTTGGGCTCCAAAGTGGCGGCGGATGCCGTGTTGCCGGCTGCATCGCGCTTCATGCCGGTCGGTGCCGAGTGGACGCGGGATCAGTTAGAGGCCATGCCGGGGCTGTCGCTGCACGACTTGATGCACTTGCCGATTGACAAACTGCGCGACTTTTTCACGCAGATTGGCCCGACCACGCTGGCCGACGAGTCGGACCGCCAAGCGCTCAAGTTGTTGTTTGAAGAAATTCACCAGCGCCTGAAATATTTGTGCGACGTCGGCATTGGCTACCTGACGCTGGACCGGCAGAGCCGCACGCTGTCGGGTGGCGAAGTGCAGCGCATCAACCTGACCACGGCTTTGGGCACCTCCTTGGTGAACACGCTGTTCGTGCTGGACGAGCCGTCGATCGGCCTGCACCCGCGCGACATGCACCGCATCACGCAAGCCATGCACCGCCTGCGCGACGCGGGCAACACGCTGGTCGTGGTCGAGCATGACCCGGCCGTGATGCTGGCCGCTGACCGCATGATCGACATGGGGCCGGGACCGGGTGAAAAGGGTGGTCAAATTGTCTTTGACGGCACACCCGAAGACCTGCGCCATGCCGACACCTTGACCGGCGATTACCTCGGCTCTCGCAAGCGGGTCGGCATGGGCTTCAAGCGTGCGGTGACAGACAACACGCCGCGCCTGATTCTGGAAGGCGCACGCGACCACAACCTGAAAAACATCAGCGTTGATTTCCCCTTGCAGCGCTTGGTCGTGGTCACCGGCGTCAGCGGTTCGGGCAAGTCGACTTTGATGCAAGATATTTTGGCGCCGGCCTTGCTGCGCCAATTTGGCAAAGCCACCGAAACACCGGGCGAACACGACCGTTTGATGGGTGCCGATCATTTGAGCGATGTGGTCTTTGTCGACCAGTCGCCGATTGGCAAAACCGCACGGTCCAACCCGGCCAGCTATGTCGGTGCCTGGGACGCTGTGCGTGAGTTGTTCGCAGTGTCGCCACTCAGCCGTGAACGCAGTTACACCGCCTCTAAGTTCAGCTTCAACAGCGGCGATGGTCGTTGCCCGACCTGCGGCGGTTCTGGCTTTGAGCATGTTGAGATGCAGTTTTTGAGCGACGTTTATTTGCGTTGCCCCGACTGCGACGGCCAACGCTACCGACCTGAAATTTTGGAAGTGACGATCGAGCGGCGTTACCCGGATGGCCGTGTTGCGGTGATGAACGTGGCCGATGTGCTGGCGTTGACGGTGAGCGAGGCCAGCCAACTGTTTGCGTATGACCGCGAAGTGATTCGCGCGTTGCAGCCTATCGTGGACGTCGGGCTGGAGTACGTCAAGCTGGGCCAGCCGGTGCCGACCTTGTCGGGCGGCGAGGCGCAGCGCCTGAAGCTTGCCGGCTTTCTGGCCGGTAACAGTGCCAAGGGCGCCAAAAGTGCCAAAGCCAAACCGACCATCGCCAGTCTCAGCCGCCAGCCGTTGGCGCTGCGCGCGCACCGCGGCACGCTCTTTTTGCTGGACGAGCCGACCACCGGCCTGCACTTTGACGACATCGCCAAGCTCATGCGCGCGTTGAGAAAACTCATCGAAGCCGGCCATTCGCTGATCGTCATCGAGCACAACCTCGACGTCATCCGCTCCGCCGACTGGTTGATTGACCTCGGCCCTGAAGGCGGCGAGGCCGGCGGTTGGCTGGTCGCCGAAGGCACGCCCGAAGCCGTGCGCGAACACCCGACATCGCACACCGCCAAGGCCTTGCGCGAGTACGAAGAGGCCATGGGCAGCGTGCATGCGGTTGAAGACCTCAAGCCCAAAGCTTGGGTCACGCGGCCGGCGGCGTCCAACATGATTCAGATCGT
>CANCCE010000078.1 GCA_947374505.1 Comamonadaceae bacterium
ATTGGCATGATGTTCTCGGCGCATTTACTGGCCGCTGTTGGCGGCCCGGGGAGCCTGGAAGTGGATGTCAATGAGAACCCGCTGCGTGACGTGTTGAGTCAGCCTTACCCGGCGCTTTTAGATGGGTCGATTGTCTTGTCAGACAAAGCGGGCATTGGCGTCGAGCCGAACATGGACATGGCCGCGAGGTGGCTGGTGAACCATCAGGAAACCTTCAGCGCTTGAAGTGCCGGCATCCGCGGTTTGAGCGATTTACTTTTGTAATTTTCTTTCGTAATTCAAATAACTATTTTCAGGAGATAGCGTATGCCGACTTTTTCACGGACGATCTTTGCAGTGCTGTTGACGTTGACGTTGGCATGGATGCCAGCCGCCAACGCCCAGGACTTTCCGACCAAACCTGTCCGCCTCTTGGTTGGATTTCCGCCCGGAGGCTTGGCGGACATCATGGCTCGCGTGATCTCTGAAAAATTGGGCGTGCTTTGGAGTCAACGGGTTATCGTCGAAAACCGACCCGGCGCTTCCGGCACTATCGCGGCTGACGTTGTGGCCAAGGCCGCTCCGGACGGCCACACCTTGCTAGTCATTTTGACCAACCATGTGGTGGTGGCGGCGGTTCAGCCGAAGCTGCCGTTCGATCCATTGACAGACTTCACGACGGTTTCTCTGCTCGGCAGTTCGCCCTTGTTGCTGATGGCCAACCCTAAGTTACCCGTCAACAATTTGTCAGAGTTGATTGCGCTGGCGAAATCAAAGCCGGGCGTGGTCAGTTACTCAACGCCAGGTGATGGCTCGGTGCACCATTTGTCGCAAGAGCTTTTGAATTCAGCTGTCGGTATCAAAATGTTGCACGTCCCTTATTCGGGCGGTGCACCAGCCATGCTGGATGCTATGGCCGGTGTGGTCGATCTCAATATCGGCAGCCCTGCGCAGTCATTGCCTCAAGTGGAGGCTGGGAAACTCAAAGCCTTGTCTTTCTCTGGTCAAAAGCGTTCCGCTTTGTTGCCGAACGTCCCGACGGTCGCAGAGTCGGGTATACCCGGTTTCGAAGCGGCTTTATGGGCCGGTGTGCTGGCCCCTGCCAAGATGTCCAAGCCCTTGGTGGCTCGTATTCAGGCCGATTTGAAGCAGGTGATGAACATGCCAGATGTGCGTGAACGCATGCTCAAACTCGGTGTTGACGTTGTCGCCAGTCAACCGGAAGAGTTCGACCGCTTTATGCGGTCTGAGTTGGTCAAATGGGGCGGTGTTGCAAAGCAGGCGGGCGTGAAGGCCAATTGATCGGGCCTTTATTGGTTGAAACGCGACCGTTGCAAATGGTTGAGCATTGAGTCACTCATCAGCCGCCAAACTCTGAGGAATGTTTGAGCTGCGTCAATTTCTAAGGGGGTGCGAGTCACTAAGATTCTGAGTGGCTTCGATACTTTTCCCTCAGGAGATTCGCATGAAATTCGTTCACAAGTTTTTACTTTTATCAGCGTTGGCAGCATCTTTGACGGGCTGTGCGACCCAGCAAGGCCAGCAAGAGCAAAGCGGCATGATCATTGGTGGCTTGTTGGGCGGTGTGCTTGGCTCGCAGATGGGTCAAGGCAGCGGCCGCACGGCAGCCACCATTGTGGGCACCATGATTGGCGCATCCGTGGGTGGCAATGTGGGTCGGTCCATGGATCAAAACGACCGCCTTAAGACGGCCCATGCGCTGGAAAACGTCCGCACCTCCGTGCCGACCAGCTGGGTCAATCCCGACTCACGCAATCAATACACGGTGACGCCAACCCGCACCTATGACGCCAGCGCGGGGCCGTGTCGCGAGTACACGGTTCGCTCCGTGGTGGCTGGCAAAAACGAAACCGTTTATGGCACGGCTTGTCGGCAGGCGGATGGCAGCTGGAAAGCCACGAACTGACCCTTCACCTTGACGATATCCACTGTCCCGTCATGGCGAGCGTAGTGCGGCATCCATGAGCTTGTCATGGCGAGCGCAGCGTGGCCATCCATCTTGGAGGTGCGCGGTGATGGACTGCCACGCTTCGCTCGCAGAGACGAAAGGGAGTCATGGCGAGCGTAGTGCGGCATCCATGGGCTTGTCATGGCGAGCGCAGCGATGGAATTTTGAGCGTGACTTGGGAGTCGTCGGGTTACTTCTGAATATCGCCCAAGCAGAGGTACTTCATCTCCAAGTACTCGTCCATACCGTGGCTGGAGCCTTCGCGGCCGAGGCCGGACTGCTTGACACCACCGAAGGGCACGTGCTCGGTGGCGATCACGCCAGCGTTGATGCCGACCATGCCGTATTCGAGGGCTTCTGCCACGCGGTAAATGCGGCCGATGTCGCGGCTGTAGAAGTAGCTGGCCAGACCGAACTCGGTGTTGTTGGCGGCGTCAATGGCGTCCTGTTCGTTCTTGAACCGGAACACGGGCGCAAACGGACCAAAGGTTTCTTCGCGGGCGCAGAGCATCTCGCTGGTGGCTTCGGAGATCACGGTCGGCTCGAAGAATTGACCGGTCAGCGCTTTACCGCCCGCCATCAGCTTGCCGCCCTTGGCCAAGGCATCAGCCACATGGCGTTTGACTTTTTCAATCGCGGCGTCTTCGATCAGCGGGCCTTGCACCACGCCGTCGTCAAAGCCGTTGCCGACCTTGAGGGCCTTGACCTTGGCAGCGAATTTTTCAACGAAGGCGTCGTAGACACCCTCTTGCACATAGATGCGGTTGGCGCAGACGCAGGTCTGGCCGGCGTTGCGGTATTTGCTGGCCATCGCGCCTTCCACAGCGGAATCCACATCAGCGTCGTCAAAGACGATGAAGGGCGCGTTGCCACCAAGCTCAAGTGCTAGTTTTTTAACAGTCGGTGCGCTTTGCGCCATCAAGATGCGGCCGACTTCGGTGGAGCCGGTGAAGCTGATGTGGCGCACCACGTCGCTGGCGCAAAAGACCTTGCCGACCGCAATCGAGTTGTCGCCGTCAGCGGTCAGTACGTTCAGCACGCCCGCTGGAATACCGGCACGCAGGGCCAGTTCGGCAGCCGCCAGCGCGCTCAGCGGTGTCAGCTCAGCAGGCTTGATGACCACCGTGCAACCTGCCGCCAATGCAGGAGCGACTTTGCGGGTGATCATGGCCAGCGGAAAGTTCCATGGCGTGATGGCTGCACACACACCGATGGGTTGCTTCAACACCATCAGGCGGCGGTTGTTGTCAAACTGCGGCAGCGTTTCGCCGTTCACGCGCTTGGCCTCTTCGGCGTACCACTCGACAAAGCTGGCACCGTAAGTCACTTCACCCTTGGCTTCGGCAAAGGGTTTGCCTTGCTCAGCGGTCATGATGCGGCCCAAATCTTCAACGTTGGCCATCAGCAACTGATACCACTTGAGCAAAATTGCGTGGCGTTCTTTGCCGGTTTTTTTGCGCCAGGCGGGCAGGGCTGCGTTGGCCGCGTCGATGGCGGCGTTGGCGTCTTGAGGCCCTAGGTTGGCGACGTCGGCGAGTTTCAGGCCGGTGGCCGGGTCGTTCACATCAAAACGGCTGCTGCCTTTAACCCACTGGTCATTGATGAGTGCGTCAGTCTTTAATAGGCTAGGGTCGTTGAGCAGGGAAAGCGGGGATGTCTTCATGTCCATGGTGTTGAGTCTCTGTTGTGATGAAGCGTCCCGGTAAAGAAGCTGACGGGACTGAGGTTTGACTTTACAGGAAACCGTCAAGCTGAGTGCCGATCACCCAGCGGTGATTTTTCGGTCTCTTACAACCGTGGCCCACTGGGTTTGCTGGGCTTTGAGGAACGCGGCAACACGGCCATCGGCACCGTCTGGAAAAACCTCCCCACTCAACGCGCGGACGCGACCCAGCACTTCCGGGTCAGCCATCGCTTTGCGCAAGGCGGCCACCAGCGCAGACTTGACCTGAGGATCCATGCCGGCGGGGCCGAGCACCGGGTTCCATTCCAGCACTTCATACGCGGCAACGCCCGCTTCCTGCATGGTCGGAATGTCGGGCAGGGCGCGCGTGCGCAGGCGGCTGGTCACCGCCAGAGGACGCAGCCGGCCCGACTGAATTTGCCCCAGCGACGAGGCCACATTGGCAAAGAACAGCGGCACTTGCCCAGCCATCACATCATTCATGGCAGGTCCGCCGCCGCGGTAGGGCACGTGCACCAAGCTGACACCGGCACGCGCTTCAAACAGCGCACCGGCCAAGTGTTGCGCTGAACCGTTGCCTGACGAGGCGTAGGAAATTTGACCCGGCTTGGCCTTGGCCATGCTGATCAACTCCCGCACGTTTTTGGCTTGGAAGTTGGGCGAACACACCAGAACGTTCGGGAAAAGGGCCAAGACGGCGAGCGGCGTGAAGGCTTTTTCTGAGTCGTAGGGCAGTTTGGGAAACAGCGACGGGTTGACCGCAAAGGACGATGCGTCGAGCAACAGTTGTGTGCCGTCAGGCGTGGCGCGCGCCACTTGGCTGGCCGCTATCTGCCCGCTGGCCCCGGGCTTGTTGTCAACCACCACGGTTTGACCCAAAGCCTCCGCCAAGCGGGGCGCAATCAGCCGCGCCATCAAATCGGCACCCCCGCCTGCGGCATAAGACACGACCAGCGTGATGGTTTTACCGCCCGCAATTTGGCCTGCCGCATGGGTCAGCGTCCAAGGTGCGGCCAAGGCCGCAGCCGAGGCCTGGAGCAATTTTCGACGGCTGCTGTTGACCTTGGAGGGTGCGAGAGGTCTGGGCAACAAAGGTGTATTTTGAAATGTCATGGTCTTGTCCGGTGGGTCAATCTTTGACGCGAT
The DNA here is from genome assembly GCA_947374505.1 of Comamonadaceae bacterium. Taxonomy (GTDB): domain Bacteria; phylum Pseudomonadota; class Gammaproteobacteria; order Burkholderiales; family Burkholderiaceae_C; genus Polaromonas. The sequence goes on from CANCCE010000078.1 coordinate 4,779, forward strand.
GGTAACGGTAGCCCCGAAACTTATAATCACGGGTTACCCGAAACAAGCAATCACATGCAGCCTGGGCCCTCGCAGGCCTGAGGTCAACTGAGCCCTTCCAAGATGAGCCAACCCAATATCACCGTCGCCGACATCCGCAAGACCTTTCTTGATTTCTTTGCGTCCAAAGGACACACGGTGGTGCCGTCCAGCCCATTGGTGCCCGGCAATGACCCGACGCTGATGTTCACCAACTCCGGCATGGTGCAGTTCAAAGACGTGTTTTTGGGTGCTGACAAACGTCCTTATGTGCGGGCGACTTCGGTGCAGGCTTGCTTGCGTGCCGGTGGCAAACACAACGACCTAGAAAACGTCGGCTACACCGCGCGTCACCACACGTTTTTTGAGATGCTGGGCAACTGGAGCTTTGGCGACTACTTCAAGCGTGAGTCGCTGAAATGGGCTTGGGAGCTGCTGACCGAAGTCTACAAATTGCCAGCCGACAAGCTCTGGGCCACGGTCTACATTGACGACGACGAGGCCTACGACATCTGGACTAAAGAGATTGGCTTGCCACCTGAGCGCGTGGTGCGCATTGGCGACAACAAGGGTGCCAAGTACCAGTCCGACAATTTCTGGATGATGGCCGACACCGGCCCTTGCGGTCCTTGCAGCGAGATCTTTTTTGACCACGGCCCGGAGATCGCCGGTGGCCCACCCGGCTCACCCGAACAAGACGGCGACCGCTACATCGAGATTTGGAACAACGTGTTCATGCAGTTCGACATGCAGCCCGACGGCTCTGTCAAACCGCTGCCTGCGCCTTGCGTCGACACCGGCATGGGCTTGGAGCGTTTGGCTGCCATTCTTCAGCACGTTCACAGCAACTACGAGATCGATATTTTTGACGCGTTGATCAAAGCTGCTGCGCGCGAAACCGGCGAGACCGACTTGGGCAACAAGTCCCTGTTCGTCATCGCCGACCACATCCGCGCCACCGCATTTTTGGTCAGCGACGGTGTCGTGCCGTCCAACGAAGGCCGTGGCTATGTGCAGCGCCGCATCATTCGTCGGGCGATTCGCCACGGCTACAAGCTGGGTAAGAAGACACCGTTTTTTCACAAGTTGGTGGCTGACTTGGTGCTGCAAATGGGTGAAGCTTACCCGCGCCTCAAAGCCGATGAAAAGCGCATCACCGATATTTTGAAGACCGAAGAAGAGCGCTTCTTTGAAACGCTGGCCATCGGCATGGAGATCCTTGATACGGCTTTGGCTGGTAGCGTCACTGTGTTGCCGGGCGAGGTCGCCTTCAAGCTGCACGACACCTACGGCTTTCCGCTTGATTTGTCGGCTGACGTGTGCCGCGAGCGCGGCCTCAGCGTCGACGAAGCAGGCTTTGCCGTGGCGATGGAAAAGCAAAAGACCCAGGCGCGTGCCGCCGGCAAGTTCAAGATGGACCGCGCGCTGGAGTACACCGGCGCGGGCAATGAATTCGTCGGTTACGAGCAGCTGCAAGCTGAAGCCAAGATTGTTGCGCTGTACCTTGACGGCGTGCCCGTCGTCGCTTTGAATGCCGGCCAAACCGGGGTGGTAGTGCTGGACACCACGCCTTTTTATGCGGAGAGCGGTGGACAGGTCGGCGACGAAGGGGCACTGGTCAGTGGCTCGGCCCGCTTTGAGGTCGGCGACACGCAGCGCATCAAGGCCGATGTGTTTGGTCACCACGGCGAGGTGGCCCAAGGCACGCTCAACGTCGGGGATCACGTTTCGGCGCAAGTGAATTTAGACCTGCGCGCCGCCACCGTGCGCAACCACAGCGCCACGCATTTGATGCACAAGGCTTTGCGTGAAGTGCTGGGCACGCACGTGCAGCAAAAAGGCAGTTTGGTGAACCCCGAGCGCACGCGTTTTGACTTCGCGCACAACGCGCCCGTGACTGACGCACAGATTCGTGAGATCGAGATTCGCGTCAACACCGAAATTCTGGCCAACGCCGCCACGGACGCGGCGGTGATGGACTTGGAGTCGGCACAAAAAACCGGCGCCATGATGCTCTTCGGCGAAAAGTACGGCGAGACCGTGCGCGTCTTGAGCATCGGCAGCAGCAAGGAACTCTGCGGCGGGACCCACGTGGGCCGCACCGGCGACATCGGTCTGTTCAAGATCGTCGGCGAAAGCGGTGTGGCGGCGGGCGTGCGCCGTATTGAGGCTGTGACGGGCGCCAACGCGCTGGCTTATCTGCAGTCGCTGGAAGCCGCAGTGCAGGCGGCCGCCTTATCGCTCAAAGCCAGCCCGGTCGAGTTGCAAAGCCGCATCGGTCAAGTGCTCGACCAAGTGCGCGCACTTGAAAAAGAAGTGACCGCACTGAAGGGCAAGCTGGCCTCTTCGCAAGGTGACGAGTTGATGCTGCAAGCCATCGACATCAACGGCGTGAAAGTGTTGGCCGCACGGCTGGAAGGCGCCGACGCCAAGACCCTGCGCGACACCATGGACAAGCTCAAAGACAAGCTCAAGACAGCCGTCATCGTGCTGGCTGCGGTTGATGGCGACAAGGTGCAAATTGCAGCCGGCGTCACCGCCAACAACACGGGCAAAGTCAAAGCCGGTGAGCTGGTCAATTTTGTGGCGCAGCAAGTCGGCGGCAAAGGCGGTGGCAAGGCCGACATGGCCATGGCCGGTGGCACCGATCCATCGCGTGTCAATGCTGCGTTGGACTCCGTTCAAGCCTGGGTGGCCGAGCGGGTTTGAGTGTCGTTTTGAATCCTTTGCAAAACCCTTCACGCCGGCGTTGCTTGCAAAGCGCGCTGGCGTTTGCCGGCGCAGGTCTGGCGGCGCCTTGGGCTTCAGCCCAAAACGCCTCGCAGTCTCTCACCGGCCCGGCCTTTGTGGTCTCGCCTTGGGCCGGGTCTTTGACCCCATTTGATTTGCTCGACATCACCGGCAAGCGCTGGCGCGCGGCTGACTTGCAGGGCCGTCCTGTGTTGATGAATTTTTGGGCCAGTTGGTGCGAGCCGTGCCGCGCTGAAATGCCCTCCCTGCAGCAGCTCGCCGATTTGTATGGTCCCGACAAACTGTTGGTGCTGGCGATCAATTTCAAGGAGGCGCCAGCCCGCGCCAGTCGCTTCGCGACAAGCACTGGCGTGACCTTGCCGGTGCTGCTCGATGGCGATGGGAAATTGGCTCAGCAGTGGGGCGTCAAGGTGTTCCCGACCACGCTGATGATTGACCGCCACGGCAAACCGCGCAGCCGGATTCAGGGCGAGGTGGACTGGACCGGCAAAGCCGCGGGCAAGCTGGTCGACGGTTTGATGTCGGTTTGACAGCTGCCTCAACCTTTAGCCAGCAGCCGTAACGGGCCCGAGTCATAATCTCACCGGTCTTTCGAGGCCGTGGGCCTGCTCATTTCAGCAGCTCAGAACATATTTCTGGAACATCTCGGTGCATCTTTACCTGCACCGATGCACGTTGCCACTCACCCATCCGGAGTTTTTCTATGACCACTGTCCGTCGTACATTCCTTAAAAATTCTGCAGCTGTTGCTGTTGCCGCGGCCTTGCCAAGCTTAAGCTTTGCCCAAACACCAGCACCGACCCGCCGCGAATTTGCGCCCCAAAGCAGCCCTTGGCGCACGTTTGAAGTGACCACGCGGGTTGACATCGTCAAACCGGTGGGCGCGACCCAAGTCTGGTTGCCGATACCGTCGGTCAACAGCGACTACCAGCAGTCGCAGGAAAGCAGTTTTTTCAGCAACGGCACGGCTCGCATGACGCAAGATGGCACGCAAGGTGTGAAGATGCTGATGGTTGATTTTTCCGCTGACCAAGCCCAACCTTTTGTCGAGCTGACCAGCCGCGTGCAGACCCAAAACCGCGTCACCGATTGGGCCCATAAAACGGCGGCTGCCGAGGCGGCTGACACCTTGCGTTACTACACCCGTGCCACGACCTTGATCCCGACGGACGGTATTGTGCGCAAGACCGCGTTGGCCGCTACAAAAGGCGCCAAGACTGACGTGCAAAAAGCCCAAATGCTGTATGACTGGACGGTGGCAAACACCTACCGTGAACCGACCGTGCGCGGCTGCGGCGTAGGCGATATCAAGACCATGTTGGAAACCGGCAATTTGGGTGGCAAATGCGCTGACCTGAATGCCGTTTTTGTCGGCTTGTGCCGCTCGGTCGGCGTCCCTGCGCGTGATGTCTACGGCATCCGTCTGGTGCCTTCGGCCTTTGGTTACAAAGAGCTGTCGGGCAACCCGACCAGCCTGAAGGGCGCGCAGCACTGCCGCTCTGAGGTTTATCTGTCTGGCTACGGCTGGGTGGCGATGGATCCGGCCGATGTGGCCAAGGTCATGCGGCTGGAAACCACCGATTGGATCAAGAACATCACCAACCCCGTGGTCGCGCCCGTCAACAAGGCGCTGTTTGGCGGCTGGGAAGGCAACTGGATGGCTTTCAACACCGCCCATGACGTGGCCTTGCCAACGTCCAAAGGCGAAGCACTCGGATTCTTCATGTACCCGATGGCTGAAAACATCGAAGGTCGATTCGACCCTTACGCGCCTGACGATTTCAAGTACCAGATCACGGCCAAAGAAATCAAAGCTTGATCAAGTCAGGCGGTTCATTTTGGCGGCCATGCCAAGCTGAGACGGCTTTCAAAGCGTCTCGGCTGTCCGGTCACCGGGTCGGTGAACTCAATCGCCTGGGCCAGCAGCTGTAGCGGGTAACGGTAGTCGTCAGCAGGCGTGTCGGCCACCGGCGGGTACATGCGGTCATTCAAAATCGGCAGGCCCAGCGCGTTCATGTGCACGCGCAGTTGGTGTTTCTTGCCGGTCACCGGGCTCAGGGCATACAGCGCTTGCTGGTCCTGCACCTTCAGCACCGCCACATGGGTTTTGCTGTTGGCCTCACCGGCCACTTCACGTTGCCTGAAAAAGGGCTCGTCTTCGACAATCCGGCTGCTGCGCACCAGTGGCAAAGTCAAATCAGCACGCCAAGGCGCGACGGCCTGATAGTGCTTGGTGACTTCATGCCGGCGGAACAGACTTTGATACGCATCGCGTTCAGCCGGCTGCACAGCAAACATCACCAAGCCAGCGGTTTCGCGGTCGATCCGGTGGATCGGAATCAGGGCGTCAATGCCAAGCAGGTTTTTCAGTCGCACCAACAAGGTTTCTTGCAGGTAATGGCCAGACGGCGTGACGGGTAAAAAATGCGGTTTGTCGGCTACCACCAAATGCGCGTCCTGGTACAGAACGGTCGCTTCAAAAGGCACACGCGTTTCAGTCGGCAAGGCGCGGTAGTAATAGACCCGTATGTGGCCGCGATAAGGTCGCTCGGGCGTGACGGGCTCGCCGAATTCATCAACCACCTGACCCGTCTGCATGCGCTCTAGCCAGACCTCACGGCCAATCGCCGGAAAGCGTTCAATCAAAAAATCCGTGATGGTGCGCCAGGGGCCGGCAGGCAAGCCGACACAGCTCGGGCTCACACCCAGCCGCGTTGTCAGACCGTGTGCTGGCAGATGGCTCACACGCGCTGGAAGACCAGGTCCCAGACGCCGTGGCCGAGTTGGATGCCGCGGTTTTCAAACTTGGTGAGGGGTCGGTAATCAGGCTTGGGGGCGTAACCACCAGCCTTAGGTCCGGCGGTATTTTTCAGCAAAGGCTCAGCACTGAGCACTTCTAGGATTTGCTCTGCATACGGTTGCCAATCGGTGGCGCAGTGCAAGTAACCGCCGGGTTTGAGCCGGGCCGCGAGCTTGGCGATCAGCGGCGGCTGAATCAAACGGCGCTTGTTGTGCTTGGTCTTGTGCCACGGATCCGGAAAAAAGATGTGTGCGCCATCCAGGCTGGACAGCGGCAGCATGTGGTCGATCACCTGAACCGCGTCGTGTTGCAGGATGCGGATGTTGGGCAGCGATTGTTCATCGATGCGCTTCAGCAGCGCACCCACGCCCGGCGTATGGACTTCGCAGCACAGGAAATTGTCTTGGGGCCGTAGCGCGGCAATCTGTGCCGTGGCTTCGCCCATGCCAAAGCCAATTTCCAGAATCGTCGGGGCGCTGCGCTCGTAGACCGCAGCAAAGTCGATGGGCTGGCCGGTATAGGGCAGCAAGAAGCGCGGACCGACATCGGTGAAGGCTTTGGCCTGACCCGCCGTGGTGCGGCCAGTGCGCAGCACAAAGCTGCGGATGGTGCGGTGGTGGAGCGGTGCGGCAGGCGCGTCAAGCGGGGGAGTGGTGGAATCGTTCACCGTGGGATTTTAGTGCCCATTGAGCTGCCCATTGCTGCGTCCATTGCGCCAAGGCTTCGCTCAGCGTTCCACTGGCTGCCGGTAACTTCAGGCTGGCGGCTGCCGCGTTCAGTGCCGCTAGAGGATCGGTGAGCAAGAGCGCTTGCGCGCCGTTTTGTTTGCTGAGTTTTTCGCCGTTGTCGCCCAGCACCAAGGGCGTGTGCAGGTAGCGCGGTGTCGGCAGACTGAGGGCACGCTGCAAGAGGATTTGGCGCGCTGTGTTGTCGGCCAGATCTTCACCGCGGACGATGTCGGTGACGCCTTGTGCGGCGTCGTCGACCACCACGGCCAGCTGATAGGCCCAGAGACCATCGGCCCGGCGCAAGACAAAGTCGCCGACTTCTTCGCTGACGTTGTGTGTTTGCGGGCCGAGACGTCGGTCAGTCCATTTGACGTTCGGGCTTTGGCCTGCTTGCGAAGTTAAGAAGCGCCAGGCGCGGGCGGGTTTTCCGTTCAGACCACCGCGGCAGGTACCCGGATAAACCAATTCGCCATGGCGTTTGCGGGTGTGGCCGCT
>CANCCE010000079.1 GCA_947374505.1 Comamonadaceae bacterium
ATGCCCTCGGTCGGCTCGTCCAGCAGCAGCACTTTAGGGTTGGTGACCAGTGCTCGTGCAATGGCCAGTTGCTGTTGTTGACCGCCTGACAGATTGCCGCCTTTACGACCACGCATGTCCCAGAGCACAGGAAACAAGGCATAGATCTCTTCCGGGATCACCCGGTGTTTGGCGTTCTCAAGCCCTGTTTGGATGTTTTCTTCCACCGTCAATGTTGGAAAAATCATGCGACCCTGGGGCACGTAGGCAATACCCTTGGCGACGCGCCGAAAGCTCTCGTCCTGGCTGATTTCCTGGCCGGCCACCGTGACGGAGCCGCTGCGGGTGGGCAACACGCCCATCAGGCTTTTGAACAGCGTCGTTTTGCCCATGCCATTGCGGCCCATGATGGCGACGGTTTCTTTGTTGGCGGCATCGAAGGAGATGCCGTGCAATGCTTCACTTTGCCCATAGGCGACGAACAAATTTTTGACGCTTAACATAGATGAATTCCTCAATGGCCTAGGTAAACGTCGATGACCTTGGGGTCGTTTTGAACTTTGTCCATCGACCCTTCGGCGAGAATTTTTCCTTGGTGCATGACCGTCACCTTGTGGGCGATCTGCTTGACGAAATTCATGTCGTGTTCAATCACGATCACGGAGCGGTTTTTGCAGATGCGCTGCAACAACTCGGCGGTCAGCTCGCGCTCACGGGCACTCATGCCGGCAATCGGCTCGTCGAGCAGCAGCAGTTCCGGGTCCTGCATCAGTAGCATGCCGATTTCAAGCCACTGTTTCTGACCATGGCTCAGCAGCCCGGCCTCTGTGTCCAGCTTGTCGGTCAAATTAATATCCTGCGCGACCGACCTGACGCGCTCCATCACGTCGTCGGTGCACTTGAACGCCAGCGCCCCCATCACAGATCGGCCTTTGGGAAACGAGACTTCCAGGTTCTGAAAAACACTCAGGTTTTCGTAGATCGAAGGCGTCTGGAACTTGCGACCGATACCCAGCCGAACGCGCTGAAACTCCGCCATCTTGGTCAGCTCGGTGTTCTTAAATTTGATGCTGCCAGAGGCTGCTTTGGTTTTGCCGCAGATCAAATCCAGCAGCGTGGTTTTGCCCGCACCGTTGGGGCCGATGATGACCCTCAACTCGTTTTTGTCTATGTACAGCGTCAACGCATCGATCGCTTTGAAGCCGTCGAAGGAGACCGTCAAGTCTTCAATCGCCAGTGCGAAATCCGTATTGCTCATGGCTTGGCTTTCTGGTTCAGACTTACTTTTCGTGGTTGCCGGGCGGCAGCTTGGCGGTATTTGTTCCACCACGGCACCACGTGGTCTGCCCACACACCGGCCAAGCCCATCGGAAAAGCCATGGTGACCGCGATGAACATGCCTGCCATCAAAAACAGCCACATGTCCGGGAAACTTTCAGAGAAAAAAGTCTTGCCCGCGTTCACCAGCAGCGTGCCGTAAACCGCGCCAACCAGGCTCATACGCCCCCCCACTGCGGCGTAGATGATCATTTCAATCGACGGGACGATACCGACGAAGCTGGGCGACATGAAACCAACCTGCAGGGAGAACAGGGCGCCCCCAATGCCCGACAGTGCGGCGGCGAGGCAAAAGGTAAAGATGCGAAAGTTAGCCACGTCATAGCCTGAAAAACGCACCCGGTCTTCTTTGTCTCGCATGGCCAGCAGCAAGGTGCCGGCTTTGCCGGTCTGGATCCAGCGGCACAACACGATGCTGCCAATCAGCAACACGACGCAGAGGTAGTACAGGATGTATTTGGCTGAATCGGTGCGGGTGTCCCAACCGAGCACGGTCTTCAGGTCCGTCATGCCGTTGACGCCGCCGGTGTAGCCCTGCTGGCCGATGATCAGTACCGTGACAATCAGCGCGACTGCCTGGGTGATGATGGCGAAATACACGCCGCCCACGCGGCGTTTGAACATGGCATAACTGACGATCCAGGCCAGCAACGAAGGCACTGCGACGACAGCGATCAGTGTCAGTGGCAAGCTCTTGAAGGGCAGCCAGAAAGCGGGTAACTCGGTCAATTGATTCCAGTCCATGAAGTCTGGAATGCCGGGTGTCGACTGGATCTTGGTGGTGATGGGGTCGCTGGCTTCGAGCTTCAGGAACATCGCCATGGCGTAGCCGCCGAGGCCAAAGAAAACACCCTGACCCAGGCTCAGCACGCCACCGTAACCCCAGACCATCACCAACCCGATGGCGACAAATGCATAGGTCAGGTATTTGCCGACTAAATTAAGGCGGAAGATGTCCAGCGTCAGCGGAAAAACCACTGCCAGCAACACAGTCAGCAGCAGCAGGCTGGCCAGTTGATAGCGCTTGATCAGGGCTTTGATGTCATTCATGGCGTCGTGTTCCGTTGTGGCGTGATGGCAATCAACGCCGTACTTTGCTGGCAAAAAGTCCTTGCGGCCGGATCATCAGGATCAGCACCACCAGGGACAGCGTGATCACTTTGGCCATGGATCCGGACAGAAAAAATTCGGTGATTGACTGGGTTTGTGCAATCCCAAAAGCCGACACCACGGTGCCCAGTAGACTGGCTGCGCCGCCAAAGGTGACGACCAGGAACGAGTCCACGATGTAGAGCGAACCCGATGTTGGACCGGTGGAACCAATCGTGGTGAAGGCCGCACCGGCCATGCCGGCAATGCCGCAGCCGATGGCAAATGTCAGTCGGTCTGTCTTTTGGGTGTTGATGCCGATGGCGTTGGCCATCGTGCGGTTGCTCACCGTGGCACGCACCCTCAGACCCCAACGGCTTTTGGCCAGCGCAATCAGGACGCCACACGTCACGACCGCGGTCAAACCCAACACAAACATGCCGTTGATCGGGATGTCCAGTCCGGGCGCAGGCGCCCAAGAACCCAGCAGCCAGTCAGGCAATGTCGGGCTGACCTCTTTGGGCCCGATGAAGGTCCGAAAGGACTGTTGCAGGGCCAGGCTAACGCCCCAAGTCGCTAGCAAAGTATCCAAAGGTCGTTTGTAGAGATGGCGAATCAGCGCCCACTCAACCAGCCATCCCATGCCAAAAGCGAAGGCGAAGGCCAACAGAATCGAAATAGGAAAATAAATATTGTGCAATTGCGGCGCGTACTTTTCGGCCAGCGTCGACCCCAAAAAGATGGTGTATGCACCGATGGTCATGAACTCACCATGCGCCATGTTGATGACCCCCATCTGGCCAAAAATAATGGCCAACCCCAGGCCCATCAGCAGCAGCACTGCAAACAGGCTTAAGCCCGCAAAGCCTTGCATCAGGCCGATGTTGAGTAGCTCGGAAAAGGTCATGTTTTGCTCGATGAATCAGGCAGGTAGGGGCGGACCCGGCGTACCGGGTCCGAATGGATTACTGGTAGCCTTTTGGAAACGGATCCGGTTTGATCAGCTCAGGTGACTCGGCGACGACTTTGAAAGTGCCGTTGAGTTGCCCTTGCGCAATCCGCGATTTGCTCCACAGGTGGTGGTTAGGGTCCAACTTGACGTAACCTTCAGGCGCGGTTTTCAATTCGATGGTGCCGGTCTCGGACGCTGCCACCACTTTGTTGACGTCAAAACTGCCGGCTTTCTCGACGGCCGCTTTCCACAGCCAAGGGCCGAGGTAGCCGGCTTGGGTGACGTCGCCGATGACCGAATCTTTGCCGTACTTGGCCTTGAAAGCCGCAACAAATTTCTTGTTGTTGTCGTTTTCGAGCGTCTGGAAATACTTCATCGACGAGTAGAAACCGGCAAAATTCTCGCCGCCCACGCCGGTCATTTCATCTTCGGTCACGGCCAGCGTCACCAGCAGTTGCTTGTCACCAGTGATGCCGGCTGCCTTCAGTGCTTTGTAGAAAGCGACGTTGGAGCCGCCGACCACGGCTGCATAAATGCAGTCTGGCTTTTGCAGCTTGATCTTGTTCATCAAAGAGCCGAAGTTGGTGCTGCCCAGTGGGTAGTACTCTTCGCCGACGATCTTGCCTTTTTGGAAGTTCTCGACGTGCTTGCGGGCGATTTTCATCGACGTGCGCGGCCAGATGTAGTCCGAACCGATCAAGAAGAAGGTTTTGGCTTTCTTCTCTTTTTGTGCCCAGTCCAGGCTGAAGAGAATTTGCTGCGTAGCTTCCTGGCCGGTGTAAATCACGTTCTTGCTTTGCTCCAGGCCTTCGTAGAAAGTCGGGTAATACAACAGACCGTTCTCCTTTTCGAAGACCGGCAGGACGGCTTTGCGTGAAGCAGACGTCCAGCAGCCAAAGACGGCTGCCACGTGGTCGTTGACCAGCAACTTCTTGCTTTTCTCCGCAAAGGTTGGCCAGTCGGATGCGCCGTCTTCCTTGATGACCTTGATCTTGCGACCCAGAATGCCGCCCATGGCGTTGATCTGGTCGATGGCCAGCTGCTCGGCCTGGATCGAGCCGGTTTCCGAAATCGCCATCGTGCCGGTGGACGAGTGCAGCTGACCGACGATCACTTCGGTGTCGGTGACGGCCAGCTTGGTGGTGTTGACTTTGGCGGTTGGTAAGGCTTGGGCTTGCGCCCAGCCAGGCAGGCCAGCAAGGGGTAAGGCTGCAGCCATGCCTTGCATCAGGCGGCGGCGGTTGATGAGTGAAGGGTGATCGCGATCGTCATTGGACATGCTGGGGCTCCTGTGGTTGATGAAAAGTGAAGGATTGAAAAACTGCTTTGTTGAGCTAGATCATCTGCACAAGGCTGCGTAATCGCTATACGTCAATCAACGTAGTCAGCTGCCTTGCCGTCGTGTAGCAAATGCAGGCACACTTCTTGCGCTGCATATTTCCAACTTGTTGTTGAATTTGCGGCCGCTGTGCGACCGTCATACAGAGAGCATCCTTGACCATCGCCACACAGAAAATATTTCGCATCCGCCGCGAATACAACGCTTGGGTCGCCGACGAATCGCTGGAGGATTACGCTTTGCGCTACACGCCACGCGGTTTTCGCAAGTGGTCGGAATGGCGCGTCGGTAACACCGCTTTTGGTGCTGTTTCCTTTCTTGCGCTTGAGGCGATTGGCGCCGCGATTGCGCTGAACTACGGCTTCACCAACGCTTTGTGGGCGATCCTGGCGGTCGGTTTGATCACCTTCCTGACGGGTCTGCCCATCAGTTACTACGCTGCCCGCTATGGCGTGGACATGGATTTGTTGACGCGCGGGGCCGGCTTTGGCTACCTCGGCTCGACCATCACGTCACTCATCTACGCAAGTTTTACGTTCATCTTTTTCGCGTTGGAGGCGGCCATCATGGCGCTGGCGTTGCAGATGTACTTGGACATTCCGATCGTTTGGTGTTACGTGATCAGCGCGCTGATCGTGGTGCCCATGGTGGTTCGCGGCATCACGCTGATCTCGAAATTGCAAATGTGGACACAGCCTGTCTGGGGCGTGCTGTTGCTACTGCCTTATTTGGCGGTGCTGTGGAAAAACCCGCAGGCTTTCGCCGACTTCACTGGACTGTCTGGAAACACCTCGGGCAGCAGCGGCTTCGATCCGCTGATGTTTGGTGCGGCCAGCACAGTGGCCTTTTCTCTGGTGGTGCAGATTGGCGAGCAAGTGGATTTTTTGCGGTTTTTGCCCGAAAAGACCGCGGCCAATCGCAAGCGCTGGTGGGCGGCAGTGCTGATGGCCGGGCCCGGTTGGATATCGCTGGGCATGTTGAAGATGTTGGGCGGTGCGTTTTTGGCTTTTTTGGTCCTGCAGCACGAGCTGCCAACGGCCAAGGCGATGGAGCCGACGCAGATGTACCTGGCTGGCTTTTCCTACGTCTTCACCGACCCGGCTTGGGTCATGGCCGCAACGGTGCTGTTCGTGGTCTTGTCCCAGCTGAAAATCAACCTCACCAATGCCTATGCCGGCTCGTTGGCGTGGTCTAACTTTTTTGCGCGGCTGACCCACAGCCACCCGGGTCGCGTGGTCTGGCTGGTGTTCAACGTGGCCATCGCCCTGCTGCTGATGACGCTGGGGGTTTTTTCCGCACTCGAAAAGGTGTTGGGGCTTTACAGCAACGTGGCCATTGCTTGGGTCGGTGCGCTGGTGGCCGACTTGGTCATCAACAAACCGCTGGGCCTGAGCCCGCCCGGCATTGAGTTCAAGCGAGCGCACTTGTACGACATCAACCCGGTGGGTTTGGGCTCGATGCTGATAGCCGCCGTCTTGGCTGTAGTCGCTTACACCGGTGTTTTGGGTCCTCTTGCAGAGGCTTTTTCCCCCTTCATTGCACTCGGGACGGCACTGGTTTTATCCCCCTTGCTGGCGTGGGCCACTCAGGGACGGTATTACATCGCCCGGCAGCCGAAAATCATGGGGGTTCCGGGCCAAATGGTGACGTGCCATGTGTGTGAAAACGCCTTTGAGGTGGAAGACATGGCGAGCTGCCCGATTTACAGTGCCCCGATTTGCTCTTTGTGCTGCACCTTGGAGTCGCGCTGTCACGATCGCTGCAAGACGAATTCGCGCGCGGCTGAGCAGGCTGAGCAGTTCCTGCGCGCACTGCTGCCCAGCGGTTTGTCGAGCCGGGTGAATTTTCGGGTCGGGCATTTTATTGTCGTTTCCTTGTCTTTGTGTGCGGTGCTCACCACCGTGATGGGCATGATTTACACCCAGGAAACGACTCAATTCTTGACCGGTGATCCCTCGACTGTGCTGCGCTCTGCTTTCGTCAAGGTGTTTGCCATGCTGATGCTGATCGTCGCAGTTTGCAGTTGGTGGGTGGTGCTGGGCAGCGAAAGCCGGCGCATGGCGCAGGATGACTCGAACCGGCAAAACCAGCTGCTTTCGCGCGAGATCGAAGCACACCAAAGGACCGATGAAGCATTGCAAACTGCCAAGGAACTGGCCGAGTCGGCCAACCAAGCCAAGACACGCTATGTGACCGGCATGACGCATGAACTGCGCACGCCGCTCAACAGCATTCTGGGCTACTCACAAATCCTGCTCAAGAACGAAGCGTTGGTCAACATGCCACGCGAAGCGGTGCAAACCATTCAGCGAAGCGGCGAGCATTTACTGCAGCTGGTAGATGGTTTGCTCGACTTGGCGCGCATCGAGGCTGGACGGCTGCGTCTGGAGCCGGTTCCCGTGCCGCTGCCGGATTTTTTGGAGGGGCTTGTCAACATGGTCCGTCCGCAGGCCGAAGCCAAGGGGGTGGACTTTGTCTATACCCACAGTGGCCGTATGCCGGCATGGGTGCAGGCCGACGCCAAGCGACTCCGCCAGATCATCATCAACCTGCTCAGCAACGCGGTGCGTTTCACGGACGCTGGCAGTGTCACTTTGCATGTCGATTGCCGGCGTAAAGTCATCCGTTTCGACGTGGTGGACACCGGTATTGGCATTGCCCCGCAGGACCAGCAACGTATTTTTTTGCCCTTCGAACGCGGCGCTGCCGGACGCCGGCGCGGCTACCCGGGCACGGGTCTGGGTCTGACCATCACGGCCCTGTTGACCTCGTTGATGGGCGGTGATTTGTCCTTGAAGAGCGAGCCGAACAAAGGCAGTACTTTTAGCGTGCGCTTGTATCTGAATGAGATCGACAACCCGGGGCCGCTGGCCGATGCACCGCACCAAATCGCCGGTTTTTTTGGTAAACGCCGGACACTGCTGGTGGTCGACGACCAGCCGGTGCAGCGCCAGATGCTGGCGGGCATGCTGACGCCACTGGGTTTTGAAATTCACGAAGCCGCCAGCGGCCTCGAATGCCTGGACAGCCTGAAGGACGAGGTCCCCGATGCCATCCTGCTCGACATCAGCATGGACGACATGGATGGCTGGGAAACTGCGGTGCAGATTCGCAGCCGTGGATATGACCGCGTGCCCATCATCATGGTGTCAGCCAATGTGTTTGAGAACCAGCTCTCTCGGCTTAAGGCCGCAGGCTGTCAGGCCTTTGTGGCCAAGCCCGTGCTGGAGTCTGAACTGATGGACGCCCTGCAGCGCCATTTGGGGCTGGAGTGGGTGACGTCCCTGGTGTCGCCCACGGCCCTGGAGACGTTCACGCCGCCTTGCCCGGCAGAGGAATTTGTCGCCCTTGGGGAAGACGCTCGCGCCGAACTGATACGACTGGTCAAGATGGGCCACGTGCACGGACTGCACCGTTTGCTCGACAGATTTATGGCCGAAGATCCCACGTTGACAGCGAGCTGCACCCAGCTGCGCGGCTATGTCAACCGCTGCGAACTCGAGTCGCTGCTGGACTACCTGACGGAGGACGTTGATGCCAGCGAGTCTTGAGACCCAACGCCCGGTCGTGCTGGTGGTTGACGATGCGCCGAGCAGTCTCGGCATGCTGTGTGACTCGCTGGAAGGCGAGGGCTATACCGTGTTGGTGGCGCGTGACGGGGATGCCGCCTTGCAGCGCCTGGAACTGGTGGTGCCCGACGCCATTCTGCTCGATGCCGTCATGCCCGGACTGTCGGGTTTTGAGACCTGCCGACAGATCAAGGCTAATCCGGCACTGGCGCATATTCCTGTGATTTTCATGACCGGGTTGTCGGAAACTGAGCATGTGCTCGAAGGTTTTGCCTGCGGTGGCGTGGACTATGTGGTCAAGCCGCTGCGCGCGCAGGAAGTGGTGGCACGTCTGCACACCCATACCCGCAATGCCCGCATGACGCGGCTGGCTCGGGAGGCGGTGGATGTGGCTGGTTTTGGCGTGCTGCTGGTCGATGCACGAGGTCGTGTGGCGTGGCGCTCGCCGCAGGCCGCGTTATGGCTTAACAGCCTCGATGGCGAGGCAGCGCCAGGACGTTTGCCGCGAGCCATGGATGCAGCCTTGCTGGATGACAGTGCGCCCGTATTGATCAGTTCGGACGGCCTGCAGTTGTCCGTCCGCAATATGGGCCGGGTTGGTATTGGTGAAACCATGCTGCTGCTGGAACAACTCAGCACCAATGCCAGCGTGCCTTCGCGCTTGACCAATGCTGCGCTGACGCCGCGAGAAACCGAAGTCCTGTCTTGGCTGGCCAAGGGTAAAACCAACCGTGACATGGGTGACATTCTCGGCATGAGCCACCGCACGGTGAACAAACATTTGGAGCATATTTTTGAAAAACTGGGCGTCGAGACGCGCGCGGCAGCAGCGGCTCTGGCCAGCGGCCACATGTTGTGAGTCTTGAGCAATGCCTGCGGCTTGTTGTGCTTGCCTACAATCAGACAAATTCAAGGAACCTTCCGAATGAGCATCAAGAGCGACAAATGGATACGCCGTATGGCCGAATCAACCGGCATGATCGAGCCGTTCGAGCCCGGTCAAATCCGGCAAGCGGCCGACGGCCAGAAGATCATCAGCTACGGCACCAGCAGTTACGGCTACGACATTCGCTGTGCGCCCGAGTTCAAGGTGTTCACCAACATCCACAGCACCGTGGTCGACCCGAAAAACTTCGATGAAAAAAGCTTTGTCGATTTCCATGGCGACAGTTGCATCATCCCGCCCAACAGTTTTGCCTTGGCGCGCACGCTGGAATACTTCCGCATCCCGCGCAACGTGTTGACTATTTGCCTCGGCAAAAGCACCTACGCGCGCTGCGGCATCATCGTCAACGTGACGCCTTTCGAGCCCGAATGGGAAGGCTATGTTACGCTGGAGTTCTCCAACACCACGCCGCTGCCAGCGCGCATTTACGCCGGCGAAGGTTGCGCACAAGTCTTGTTCTTCGAGAGCGACCCGGACGACGTTTGCGAAGTCTCCTACAAAGACCGCGGTGGCAAGTACCAAGGTCAGACCGGCGTCACGCTGCCCAAAGCGTAAATTTCTGACAGCTTGGCGCGCTGGCTGCTGACGGCTCTGGCAAGCATATCGCCTAATATGAGCCCATGGCGCATTTATCTACCTGCACCAACGTCACGGCCTCTGCCCACCAGCTTCATTATTGGCCTTGCGAATTGCTGCACGCCTTCACCCTTGAGATGGCAGCGCGCGGTATTTGCGTGCATGAAGCCATGATGCTGGGGGACGCAGACTATGCTCGGCAGAAATTAGCCCAGGCCACCGGGCTGCATGATCCGGTCTTAGATCCGTTGGTGCTCAACATGTTGGATTATTTCGAGCAAGCACGCCAAGGCGACTAAAGTGGCGCGTTGCCTACTTCTACTTGCGAATCACTTCGCCGGTGTCTGCCTTGAAACGAACCACCTGAACGCGTCCATTGGCACCCGGAAAGCCTTCAAAGACCGCTCTCACCAAATAAGGCGCCACCGATGGCAAGGGACTTGGAGCGCCTTCGTGGGTCGCGTTTGATTCAAAGACGGTGCGCGGTGAGCTGCCTGCCGGGCCTTGCGTATCGAGCAAGCGCAGTCGCAAGTGACTGACCTGGACGGTCTGCATGAGTTGCTGGTTGCCAACGTAGCGAGAGCCAAAAGGATCGGGCATCCAATAACCGGGATAAATTCGACCGGCGGCATCCCGGTAACCAGGTCGGTAGATGTATTGGTCCTGGTAGACCGGTCTTGAATAGCTGCGATTGTCGAGCTGGCTCGTGACACTCAGGTCGACCAAAATGCGCGCCGGCTGGCCGCTGGTTGCTGGTTGTAAACCCTGCTTGACGAGCTCGATGGCGACCAAGTTTGCGTAAGACGCCTGCTCGAGCTCTCGGGTGTGGTCGGCTGGCGCCAAAAATCCAAAGCTGCCGCCGGCCACATCCGATGGCCATTGCTGGAAGCTGCTGACCCGCGTGGTGATCGGTGAGGCGCAACCGCTCAGGAGTGAGATCAAGACCAGCGCGCCACAGACAAGCCTGGCGCGGCTGAACAAGATGCAGGAATGGGTGTGAATTGAAAAAGCCATTGGTTTGGGACATTCTGCGCTCACCAAAGGTTCCTGCTGCTGACTCAAAATCAGGGCTTACGCCGGCCAGCCAGCCTCGACACGCCAGAATGAGACAATAGAGGCAAATATGACGTCCTCTTTTTCTAATCTCAATCTAGCGGAACCACTGGCACGTGCCGTGGCCGAAATGGGCTACGAGTCCATGACTCCGATCCAGGAGCAAGCTATTCCCATCGTTTTGCAGGGCAAAGATGTCATGGGTGCGGCCCAGACTGGCACCGGCAAAACAGCTGCTTTTTCATTGCCGCTGCTGCAGCGCATGATGACCCACGAAAACGCTTCAGCCTCGCCCGCCCGACATCCTGTGCGCGCCTTGGTCTTGTTGCCAACCCGTGAACTCGCCGACCAAGTCGCGCAGCAGGTTAAGCTCTACGCCAAGTACACCAACCTGCGCAGTGCCGTGGTGTTTGGTGGCATGGACATGAAGCCACAAACCGCCGAGCTCAAAAAAGGCGTTGAAGTGCTGGTCGCCACGCCGGGTCGTTTGCTCGACCACATCGAGGCTAAAAACGCCGTCTTGAACCAAGTCGAATACGTTGTGCTCGACGAGGCTGACCGCATGCTCGA
>CANCCE010000080.1 GCA_947374505.1 Comamonadaceae bacterium
TTTATCAAGCCCACCGCCGTTAGGTTTCATACCGAGGGCTCCTGCACACTGTGCAGCAGATGACAAAAGGAAAATCAAGTGGCACGCTACCTAGGCCCCAAGGCTAAACTCTCCCGCCGTGAAGGCACTGACTTGTTCCTCAAGAGCGCGCGACGCGCGATTGGTGACAAGGCTAAATTTGATTCGAAGCCAGGCCAGCACGGTCGCACTTCGGGTATGCGCACGTCGGACTACGGTCTGCAACTGCGCGAAAAGCAGAAGGTCAAGCGCATGTACGGCGTGCTCGAAAAGCAGTTCCGCCGTTACTTCGAAGAAGCTGATCGCCGCAAGGGCAATACCGGTGCCAACCTCTTGTTCCTGTTGGAATGCCGCCTGGACAACGTTGTTTATCGCATGGGCTTCGGCTCAACCCGCGCTGAAGCACGTCAGTTGGTGTCGCACAAAGCGATCACCGTCAACGGTCATTCAGTGAATATTCCTTCGTACTTGGTAAAAACAGGTGACGTGGTGGGTGTTCGCGAGAAGTCCAAGAAACAAAACCGCGTTCTTGAAGCACTGCAGTTGGCCCAACAAGTTGGTATGCCAGCTTGGGTAGATGTCAGCATCGACAAAGGCGAAGGCATTTTCAAGAAAGTGCCTGATCGTGATGAATTTGCAGCCGATGTCAATGAATCGTTGATCGTCGAACTGTATTCACGTTAACTTGACGCTAATTTTCCCCGTTCCTGAGCTCGGTATGTCCGTGTTCAGGTCTGCTTCACCCGGCCTTATCGGCGTAACGAGCTGAGGGTATTGAGAGGAAGAATATATGCAAACCAATCTACTAAAACCAAAAACAATCAACGTTGAGCAGTTGTCTGCCAACCGCGCCAAAGTTACTTTGGAACCCTTCGAGCGCGGCTACGGTCACACCTTGGGCAATGCCCTGCGTCGCGTTTTGTTGTCGTCCATGGTTGGCCATGCCGCCACGGAAGTGACTATCGCAGGCGTCTTGCATGAGTACTCGTCGATTGATGGTGTGCAGGAAGATGTTTTGAACATTTTGCTGAACCTCAAAGGCGTGGTGTTCAAATTGCATAATCGCGATGAAGTCACCCTGAGTCTGCGCAAAGACGGTGAAGGCCCTGTCACTGCGGCTGACATTCAGACACCGCACGATGTTGAAATCATCAACCCTGAACACGTCATCGTCAATTTGTCGCATGGCGGCAAGATCGACATGCAGATCAAGGTTGAAAATGGCCGTGGTTATGTGCCTGGAACGATGCGTCGCTATGGCGATGAGTCGACCAAGTCTATTGGCCGCATTGTGCTGGATGCTTCTTTCTCGCCTGTCAAGCGCGTGAGCTACACAGTTGAGAGCGCCCGGGTTGAGCAGCGTACTGATTTGGACAAATTAGTTCTTGAAATCGAAACCAACGGTGCTGTGACTGCAGAAGATGCCGTCCGCGCTTCAGCCAAGATTTTGGTTGAGCAGCTGGCTGTATTCGCCCAACTCGAAGGCAATGAGTTGGCCGCATTTGATGCGCCAGTTCAACGCAGTTCCCAGCAGTTCGATCCGATACTGTTGCGTCCAGTGGATGAACTTGAACTCACAGTTCGTTCTGCTAACTGCCTGAAGGCCGAGAACATTTACTACATCGGCGATCTGATTCAGCGCACCGAGAATGAACTTCTCAAAACGCCGAACCTGGGTCGCAAGTCGCTCAACGAAATCAAGGAAGTGCTGGCATCCCGCGGCCTGACCTTGGGCATGCGCCTCGAAAGCTGGCCACCGGCTGGCCTCGACAAGCGTTAATTTGAAAATGCCTCTTCAATGAGGCAGTGCACGGGCAGTACCTGATACGGCTGCCTGAATTAAAAAAAACTGGAAGGAAATAGCACCATGCGCCACGGACACGGACTACGTAAACTCAATCGCACCAGCTCACATCGCTTGGCGATGCTGCGCAACATGATGAACTCGCTGATTCAACATGAAGCCATCAAAACTACGCTGCCAAAAGCCAAAGAATTGCGCCGCGTTGTTGAGCCCATGATCACATTGGCTAAAAACCCGACGCTGGCCAACAAACGCCTTGCATTCGATCGTTTGCGCGATCGCGACATGGTCGTTAAGCTTTTTGCAGAACTGGGCCCACGTTACAACACACGTCCAGGCGGCTACACACGGATCTTGAAAATGGGTTTCCGTGTTGGCGACAATGCGCCTATGGCTTTGGTTGAGTTGGTTGATCGTCCTGATGTTGACGAAAATGCAGCTGTAGCCGGCACAGCAGCTGAATAACAGTTATAATAATATCTTATCGCGCGGTGGAGCAGCCTGGTAGCTCGTTGGGCTCATAACCCAAAGGTCGTAAGTTCAAATCTTGCCCGCGCAACCAAATTCCAGCCACTCAGGTTGGTTCCAAAAAGCCCACTTTTAAGTGGGCTTTTTGTTGTCTGGGCGTACAAAGATAAAATGCCCTTTACCAGCATGATGAGGCGATTTCATGCATTACATCGCTACGCTCATGGCATGGCGGGCACAACAACAGTCAGAACTGCTGCTGTTGATACGACTCGGTAACCCTCCGCTGCGGGTCGTCATGGGTTTGGTGCATTATGTCGAGGCATTGCACTGCAGCTTGCTACCGACTTCTAAGAACATGCCCAAAGGTGTGATGGATATCCCCATCACACAGCACCAAATCGCTGCCATTTGCGGTGTGTCCCGAACCTTGTTTTCTGAGTACCTCCATCACTTGGCTCGAGGCGGTTGGCTCAAGGTGCGCTAAGGCGGATTAGGGCCCTGTGGTTTTCCCCATTTGCTCTGCAAGCGCGTTCTTGGTTTGCATACGGAGGATTCAAACAGGGCGTTGTCCGAATCTATCTGCCGCAAGCCAACGCTACAAGTTCACGCCGGCGCCTGAAATCCACCACCACGGTAAGTCAGCACCAAGGTATCCCGATAACCGTCTTCCGAGGCCCCCGCCGGTAAGATGGGCGTTGTTTCATGAATCACGCGCTCGTCGTCCAGCAACAAGGCTGTCATCGGGTGATGCATGACAAAACGAAGTCCGTGCGGGCCATGCGCATCAAAGACCCGCGTTTCACCCCCTTTGACGCCGCTGCGTCCAACCAAGATCACCGCGACAAAATCCACGCCGTCACGGTGTGCCCCTTCAGGGGTGGGGCGGCCAACACCACCTGCGGTGTCTATGCGAAACTGGTGTGCCTCAATGAACCACTCGCTGACGGGCTTAACTTTGCAAAACAAATGGCCGAGAGAGGTCAACAGGCTGATCCACAAAGGATCATGAGCGATGTCCGGTTCGACCGGATCAAACCAGCGTTCGAAGCCACCGTGCAATGCGTTGTAATCAACAGGCTGCCAGTGCGCCCGGTGTGGCACAGGCTGTAAGGTTTGCGTTGAAAAATTTTGCACAAAACAGGCATGACGACGTTTGCGGTAGTGACCGCCATCGCGCAAATGGAGGTCAGGCGGCAGGCGATTCCAGGAATCGGCAAGCTTCGGCCAAAGCATTTTCCAATCTGCCCCATCCAGCGACAGTGCGGCCAGTAATTCGGTAGGTTGAAGTAAGCTCAAACCATCTTGGCTGAGTCCCTGGACGGCGGGTTTTTGAACTGAAGGAATAGTGAACATAGGGGCTTATTTTCCAGTATTGCCGCATCGCTGCCCCCAAATGGATGAATGCCCCATTACGATGGGCGTCAAACAATCACCTATTCAAACTAAGCGACACAACTGATGCTTTACAAATTCAAATCAAAAACAACCGGAGATCTGATCATGCTGGAGCCAAATGGCCAGCGTCTATTGGAGATTATCGGTAAAACCCCGGGTCCGACAGGTATTGTTCTGGCGGCACAAATGCCTGCTGCCATAGCCAGTCTGGAGGCAGCGATTGCACAAGAGAAAATGGAAAGCCAAGTTGCCACAGCTAAGCGTGACGGGGTTGACCGAGAGGGCGACAAGCTACTCAGTTTGCAGCAACGAGCCCTGCCTTTTATCGATATGCTCAAACGCTGCAGCAAGGACGGCAGCGATTTAGTCTGGGGTGTTTAGGCTCGCAAAATGATGACTGCGGCTATGCTGCCGCAGAAAGCTGTTGGTTAATTCAGCGCCAACCGCGGTGCCAACCCCGATTGGGGTGATGCCACCCCCACCCATAATTGGGGTGATGAAGCCACACATAACCGGGCGCCGGCAACACATAGCTTGGCGCCATGTACACCACGCCCGGTGGTGGCCCGTAGCCGACGGGATAAGCTGGCCTCATCACGGCGGGCTGAACAACGCAGCCGCAGAGTGTGGCCAACAAGATTACGCAGGCTGTGACTTTGATTGGCATGGCAAGTTCTCCTTGTGATGAACTGAACGAGCTGTCTGCATCATTGATGCAGACAGCTCGTATTCAACGCGTCAGGTCACTATGCCGACGACCGGCACAGATGAAATAAATAACGGCATGCAAGCTTCAGCGGCAAGACTTCATGCCCGCCAAAGGGGTCTGTTGTCAGTCGATCTTGGCGCCTGAGACCTTCACCACCTTGGCCCATTTGGCAGTTTCTGACTCAATGAGTTTGACAAATTCCTGCGGCGTGTTGCCGCTGGGGATCGCGCCCTGGAGCATCAGTTTTTCTTTGATGGCGGGCGTGTTCAGTGACTTCGCCACTTCATGTTGAATGCGGCTGACGATGTCTGGCGGTGTGCCCGCTGGCGCCAACAAGCCAAACCAGCTGCTGGCTTCAAAGCCTTTGAGCTTGGCGGCTTCCTCGACTGTCGGAACGTCCGGCAAAACGGCTGAACGCTGACTACTGGTGACCGCAAAAGCTTTCAGCTTGCCGCTCTTGATATGTTGCAAAGACGACGGTAGGTTGTCAAACATCACGTCTGTGTTGCCGGCCACGAGGTCGAGCAACGCAGGGCTGGAACCACGGTAAGGAAAGTGAACCATGAAGGTACCGGTCATGCTTTTGAAAAGCTCACCAGCCATGTGAATCGAGGTGCCATTGCCGCTGGAGGCCATGTTCAGCTTACCTGGATTCGCCTTGGCGTACTGGATGAAGTCGGGCACGCTGTTGATGCCCAGCGCGCGTGCTTTTTCAGCATTCATGACCATCACATTGGGGACGCCCGCGACCATCGTAATGGGTGCGAAATCTTTGATCGGGTCAAACGGCATCTTGGAGTAAAGCGACTGGTTGATGCCGTGCGTGCCAACCGTGCCCATCAGGAGGGTGTAGCCGTCAGCGGGTGATTTGGCCACGATGTCGGCGCCGATATTGCCGCCGGCACCGCCGCGATTTTCAATGACAAAAGCTTGGCCAAAGGCCTTGGACAGCTCCGGTGCGATAGCCCGTGCCAGGATGTCAGTGGTACCGCCGGCCGCGAACGGGACAACGATTTTGACGGGCTTGGTGGGCCAGGTCGATTGAGCGAGGGATGGCAGGGCCAGCAACGCAGAAAAGGCTGTGACACTGACAAGTCCCAGTGTGCTGCTCATGGCGCGGATAAGCGTTCGCCGCTGTGTTGATTTCAATGACATGAAGACCTCTTTTTGATGACGAATAACATGATGATAGAGACCTCTGGGTTGTACAGCGAAGCGACTTGCCTTGTGAATGGGATTACCCGTATTCTGCAGTTTTCTATGGGCAAAAAAAACCGCCTGACCCCGAAGGACTCAAGCGGTTTTTCAGCGCAGACCGGCTTAGTCTGCGAACTTGCCCGCTGCCTCAATCAGCGGCTTGAGCTTGGCGGTTTCAGACGCCACGAACGCCTTGTGAGCGGCGGGCTCGACGCGCTTGTCGGTCACCACCACGGCACCCAAACCTTCTTGCTTCTTGATGAAGTCAGGGTCTTTCAAGGCCATCTTCAGTGCATTGTTGAGCTGGGTCAGAACTGCCGGTGGCGTGCCTTTGGGGGCGTACAGACCGTGCCAGATCGTCAGCTCAAAGCCCTTCATGCCCAGTTCTTGCAGGCTCGGGTAGTTTTTCAGAAGCTTGTTATCGGACAACGATTTGGCAGTGGTCACCGCGAAGGCTTTGACTCGGCCTGCTTCAATCTGGCTGGTGGTGTTGGTGGTCTGGTCGCACATGATGTCAACTTGGCCGCCGACCAATGCATTCATGGCCGGTGCCGTACCGCTGAAAGGAATGGTCGTCATGGCCTCGCTGGCTTGCAAACGCGACTGCCACATCAGGCCGCACAGGTGCGAAGCCGATCCCAGACCCGCGTGGGCGATATTCAATTTTCCTGCGTTGGACTTGATGTAATTCTCAAAGTCGCGGTAGTTGTTGGCAGCCAATTGCGGCTTGCCAATCAGCGTCATTGGCACTTCATTGATCATGCCAAGGTACTCGAAGTCGTCAGCGACTTTGAAGGAGAGTTTGCGGTACAGGCCGGGGGCAGAAGCCATGCCGATGTGGTGCAGCAGCAGGGTATGGCCGTCCGGAACGGCCCGGGCGACCTTGGCCATGCCAATCGTACCGCCGGCACCGTTGACGTTTTCGACCACGAAATTTGCACTGCCGCCCATGGATTTACGCATGGCTTCAGCCAAGTCGCGGGCGACGCGGTCGGTGGGGCCACCCGCCGCGAAAGGAACGACGAAAGTGATCGGCTTAGAGCCGGGAAAAGTTTGCGCTTGAGCAAAGATGGCGGCAGTAGCCAGCGCCAGTACGAACAACTTTTTCATTTGAAATACCTCTTAAATTGAGGCGTTATTCTAGGGCTTCGGTTGAAACTTCCCGGGAAAATACACCGGATTGTCAAGTTGAATGAGGTGTTACTGGTAGCTTCGCGCATCCTGAATCACCACGCCGTCATTCGGCAAGCTGCCGGGGCTGAGCATGTCGACATCGCCGCGCAACTTGGTCACATCACGAATGGCCTCGCCTATGCGCGACGCCAATCCGTCCGGCTTCGCCGAGATTTCAACTTTGAGCGTCATCGCATCGTTCGCCATTTCGCCAGTCACCACCAACCGCGCTTTGAGCACTTCAGGAAAGCGTTTGACGATCTCGGCAACTTGTGCCGGATGTACAAACATGCCGCGAATCTTGGTGGTTTGGTCCGCGCGACCCATCCAGCCTTTGAGGCGTGTGTTGCTACGACCCGTCGGGCACAAACCTGGCAGAACAGCTGATAAATCGCCAGTACCAAAACGGATCAAGGGGTAATCGGGGTTGAGCGTTGTCACCACCAATTCGCCGACTTCGCCGTCGGGCACCGGGTCGCCCGTGCCAGGTCGCACGATCTCGACGATCACACCTTCGTCCAGCACCAAGCCTTGGCGTGCTTCAGTCTCGTACGCGATCAGACCGAGGTCGGCGGTGGCGTAGCACTGGTAACCGGCAATCCCGTTGCCGGCCAACCAGTCGCGAAGCGACGGCGGAAAGGCTTCGCCTGAAACCAGTGCGCGTTTAAAACTCGAGATGTCTGAACCACTTGCCAGCGCTTTTTCAATCAATATGCGTAGGAAGCTGGGTGTGCCAACGTAAGCCTCAGGCCGAAGGTCGGCGATGGCCGCGAGTTGTTGCTCGGTTTGGCCCGTGCCGGCGGGAAACACCGTGCAGCCAACAGCAAGAGCACCGGATTCCATCATGTAGGCGCCTGGGGTCATGTGATAACTAAATGCGTTGTGCGCCAGATCCCCCTCTCGAAAGCCTGCGGCAAAAAGGGCGCGGCCGACCCGCCAGTAATCGGGTCTGGCCACATCAGGTTCGTAGATCGGACCGGGTGATGCAAAAATGCGCGTCATTCTGCGCCCTCGCAACACGGCGGCAAAGCCGCCAAATGAATCCGCTGGGCGAGTCGCCTTTTGTCGTTCCAGTAGCTCGTGTTTGCGCGTAACGGGTAACGTTGCCAAGGTTGTTCTTGAATTGATTCGGGATGGGTCGATACCGGCAAACATTTGTTGGGCGGCGGGGCTGTGCTGCCGTGCGTGAGCAACCACGCTAGACAGGGAGGCCATTTGTGAGGCTTCCCGCAGGGCGGGGTCGCGGCATTCCAAGGTGTCGAAATAGTCAGTCATGGTGTGTGCCTCAGGCCAACCAGCGCTTGCGCCGCTTGTAGCTTTTAACGTCTTTGAAACTCTTGCGTTCCCCGCCACCGACGCCCAGGTAAAACTCCTTGACGTCTTCGTTGCTGGCCAAATCGCTGGCCACGCCATCCATCACCACCCGGCCGCTTTCCATGATGTAACCGTAGTCCGCGTATTGCAACGCCATGTGGGTGTTCTGTTCGGCCAGTAAGAAGGTGACTTTTTCTTTTTCATTCAGGTCTTTGACGATGTTAAAAACTTCCTCAACGATCTGCGGTGCCAGTCCCATCGACGGTTCGTCAAGCAGCACCATGTTGGGGTTGGCCATCAAGGCGCGGCCAATGGCGCACATTTGTTGCTCGCCACCTGAGGTGTAAGCGGCCTGCGATGTGCGGCGTGTTTTCAAGCGGGGAAAGTAGTTGTAAACCTTCTCCAGATTGGCCGCTACTTCGGCCTTGTCTTTGCGGGTGTAAGCACCGGTCAGCAGATTTTCTTCAATGCTCAGGTGTGCAAAGCAGTGGCGTCCCTCCATCACTTGCACCACACCGCGTTGCACTAAATCAGAGGGCGAGAGATTTTCAATGCGCTCGCCGCGCAACTCTATCGAACCTTTGGTGACTTCACCGCGTTCACCCTTGAGCAGGTTGGAGATGGCCCGTAGCGTGGTCGTCTTACCTGCGCCATTGCCGCCCAAAATCGCTACAATTTTTCCATCAGGCACCTGCAACGAGACGCCTTTCAGCACCAAAATCACATGGTTGTAGATGACCTCAATGCCATTGACATTGAGAACGATAGTTGAATCATGCATGGGCTGAATTCCGATCAAGCAGATAAATAAGGCGGCTCAGGTTGAGCTGGCATTTTCAGGCGCCAGCCCAAACTTGACATCAAGATTGGCAGTCAGCCGGTGGGCGGCGTGTCATTTTCTTGTCGGCCAGATACTTGTCTGCGCCCGACTTGACCATGGGCTTGAGAATCTGCTCATCCGCTTGGATAAAGTCAGAGCTGAAGGCCCATTTTTTCCCGTCCCAAGTTTGGATCCGTGCCCAGCTCGAGCCCATGTGGTCAGCGCAGGAGGTTGAGAGGGGCCGCATGATGCCGGAAAAGCCCAGGGCGTCCAGACGCTTCTGGTCCAGCGCCAAGTTTTCCATGCCCCAGCGAACTTGCTCACCGGTCATGACCTTGCCTTTTCCGAAGCGTTCTTGAGCGCGGCGCACGGCTTCGATGCTGAGCATCTGAATGATCACGCCACGGGTGTAAAGAACCTGGCCGACTTCATCTTTGGGGCCTGTCCCGTTGCCTTTCGCGTGAACATATTTCAAGATGTCCTGAATCACCTTGGGCTCTGTACCCGAGGTGTTCAGAGCCAGCGCGTTGTAGCCCTTGGCACCTTCGCCAACGTCCTTGACATCGGGCTCAGCGCCCGCCCACCAGACGCCATACATTTTTTCACGCGGATAGCCTGTGGCCTGAGCTTCCTTCAGTGCAGTTGAGTTCATGACCCCCCAACCCCACAGCAAGACGAAGTCGGGACGACTCTGTCGCACTTGCAGCCACGCTGATTTCTGGTCGACGCCTGGTGCCGTGACGGGAATCATCTGCAGATCAAAGCCGTGCATCTTGGCGCGTTCTTGCAGCAGTGGAATAGGCTCTTTGCCAAATGGCGAGTCATGGTAGACCAGCGTGATTTTCTTGCCCTTGAGTTTGTCCAGGCCGCCTTCTTTTTTGCCAATGTGCTGTATCAGAATGTCGGCGCCGGTCCAGTAGCTGCCCATCAGGGGAAAATTCCACTTGAAGGCTTGTCCGTCCTGCGAGACCGACAGACCATAGCCAAGGGTAATGAGGGGAATTTTGTCGGTCGTGACTTTTTCAGTTAAGGCAAAAGTGATGCCAGTGGCCTGGGGGTCGAACACCGCTACACCAGGTCGGCTCTTCAGGCGTTCATAGCACTCCACACCGCGGTCGGTGGCATAACCTGTTTCGCACTCTTCATATGTCAGCTTCACGCTGTTCACGCCGCCATCACGGGCATTGATCAGCTTGAGATAGTCTTGTTTGCCATTGGCCCATGGCACGCCATTGGGCGCATAGGGTCCTGTCCGGTAGGACAGCAACGGAAAGAACTGTTCTTTGGTTTGCGCGGCCACGTTGGTGACAACTGAGGCGCTGACCGCGAGTGTCGCGAGCGCCAACATTAATTTACCTGATCTCATCTTTGTCTCCTTTAGAAATTTAAAAATTACTTGAGAAATAACACCCGCCAACACCCATGAAACTCAATGTGGGAAAGGCCACAGACGCAGTTTTTGTTTGCCCATCGACCACAATTTGGCCAAACCGTGCGGTTCCACAATCAGAAACCAAACGATCAGGCCACCAAAAATCATCAACTCTGCATGCGACACACCGGCGGTCGAAATTTCGATGCCAAACAAGCCGACACAAAAGGGTAAAAACTGATTCAATGCAATCGGCAACAGCACAATAAAAGCCGCACCAAAAAAGCTGCCCATGATGGAGCCGAGACCGCCGATGATCACCATGAAGAGCAAGCGAAAAGATTGGTCGGACGAGAAGGCCGCGGGTTCCCACGCGCCCAGGTAGATGAAGGCCCACAACCCGCCGGCGACACCGATGATGAAGGAGCTGACCGCAAAGGCGCTGAGCTTGGCGTACATCGGGCGAATGCCGATGACGGCGGCGGCAACGTCCATGTCGCGGATCGCCATCCACTCGCGGCCGATGGCGCCGCGCACTAAGTTTTTGGCCATCACGCCGATGACGAGCAGTAGCGTCAGGCACAGCAGATAACGACTGACAGCACTTTCAATCGGCAGGCCAAAAACTTGAAGATTTGACACCGAGACTGAGCCGGATGGCGCGTCCAGCGTGAACCATCTGATGCGCAGAAACATCCAGTCACTGAAGAACTGGGCGGCGAGCGTCGCCACTGCCAAATACAAGCCCTTGACGCGCAAGCTGGGCAAACCAAACAGGATGCCAAAACCTGTGGCACACAAGCCGCCCAGAATCAAGGCGGGAATCAGCGGCATGCCAGGAATTCGCTCGAAGATGTTGTACGCGCTATAAGCACCGACGGCCATGAAGGCGCCTGAACCGAGCGAGATCTGGCCGCAGTAACCGACCAAAATATTCACACCCAGCGCGGCCAAGGACATGATGACAAAAGGAATCAAAATAGCGCGGAAAAAGTAGTCGCTGGCCAGCATTGGCACCGCTATAAATGCGACTAACAG
>CANCCE010000081.1 GCA_947374505.1 Comamonadaceae bacterium
CTGCCAGTTCAAAACCTTGGTCAGTTGATCACCTTGTTCAAGGCTTCGCCCGGTAAATACAACTTCGCCTCGCAAGGCTCGGGCACGCTGTCACACCTTGAATCAGAGGTGTTCATGACCACGGTCGGCCTTGACTTGGTGCATGTGCCCTACAAAGGCAGTTCGCAAGCCTTGCCAGACTTGATATCGGGCATTTCGAACATGATGTTCGACAGCATTCCGGCCTCCATGCCGCACGTGAAATCGGGCAAATTGCGTGTGTTGGCGGTGGCCTCAAGCAAGCGCATGAGCCTGCTGCCGAATGTGCCGACAGTCGATGAAAGTGGTGTCAAGGGCTTTGAGGCGAACAACCTGTTTGGCATTTCTGCGCCCAAAGGCACACCCGCGCCGGTACTGGCCAAGCTCGCCAAAGCCATTCAATCGTCGTTGAGTTCGCCCGATCTCAAGGAGCGCATGCAAGCGCAAGGTGTGGAGTTGAAGTTCACATCCGGCGAAGAATTTGCCCCGCTGATCGAGCGTGAATTCAGAATCTGGGGCAAAGCCGTCGAGATGGCCAAGGTCAAGCTAGACTGATCACCCTGCATAAAAAAAGAGACTCTCACGCATGTCCTCAGACACTTCCGCTTTCTGGCAATTCCCCTACACCTCACAACGCATGCCGCTGTTGGCGCGCAATGTTGTCAGCACATCGCAGCCACTGGCGTCTGCGGCCGGTTTGCTGATGTTGGCGCGTGGTGGCAATGCCGTCGACGCCGCCTTGGCCACAGCCATCACACTGACGGTGGTTGAGCCGTGCATGAATGGCATTGGCGGCGATGCGTTTGCCATCATTTGGGACGGCCATCGACTGCACGGACTGAATGCGTCAGGCCGCGCGCCACAGCGCTGGACGCCTGAACACTTTTCAAAGTACCAAGCCATGCCTCTGCGAGGCTGGGATTCGGTCACGGTGCCTGGTACGGTGTCCGCTTGGCGTGCGTTGTCAGACCGCTTTGGCAAGCTGCCTTTTGCGGATTTATTTGAGCCTGCCCTGCGCCATGCGCGCGATGGCTTCATGGTTTCGCACACGGTGCACCGTCAATGGCAAGCGCAGGTAGCGGAGTTGCTGCCGCAGCCCGGCTACCGCGAAGCCTTCGCACCGCAAGGCCGTGCACCGTTGCCGGGCGAGTTGTTCCGCAGCCCCGGCCAAGCCAAAACACTGGAGCGCATTGCCGCCAGCAAGGGCGATGATTTTTACCACGGCGAATTGGCCAAAGCCATTGCGGACCATGCGCGCAACACCGGCGGCCTTCTTGACGAAGCTGATCTGGCCGCACACCAAGCAGACTGGGTCGAGCCAATATCGGTGCGTTACCGGGACGTCGAACTGCACGAAATCGGGCCCAGTGGGCAGGGCATTGGTGCACTGATGGCTCTGGGCATGCTGGATCACCTTGACCTGAAGTCAGCCGGCCTGGACTCAGCGCTGTCGCAGCATCTGCAAATCGAAGCCATGAAGCTGGCCTTTGCCGACCTGCATGAATACGTCGCTGATCCGAAAGCGATGTTAGAGGTCACCGCGACCGATCTGCTCAAACCTGCCTACCTGAAACAGCGCGCCAGTTTGATCGACCCGCAGCGCGCTTCGCCGGCACGGCCTGGCTCCCCGCACAACGGCGGCACGGTCTACCTGACCGCCGCCGACGAAAACGGCATGATGGTCTCGTTCATCCAGTCCAACTTCAAAGGCTTTGGTTCCGGCGTTGTGGTGCCCAACACAGGCATCGCTCTGCAAAACCGCGGCTCAGGTTTCAGCCTCAAGCCAGGGCATCCGAATCAAGTGGCCCCTGGCAAGCGGCCATTCCACACCATCATCCCGGGCTTTTTGACCCGTGACGGTGCACCGCTCATGAGCTTTGGTGTGATGGGTGGCTCGATGCAGGCGCAAGGCCATTTGCAAGTGGCTGCGCGTGTGGCCGACCATGGACAAAATCCGCAAGCCGCTAGCGATGCACCGCGCTGGCGCGTCATGGACGACAACATCACTGTTGCAGTGGAGTGGAACTTCCCCCAGGACGCCATTGATGGTTTGATTGCACGCGGCCACGTGGTTCAAGTGGCACCGCGCTTCAACACCGAGTTTGGATGCGCCCAGATGGCCATGAAGGTCGAGCACGGCTACATCGCCGCGTCAGACCACCGCAAAGACGGCTACCCGGTCGGGATGTAAAGGACGCTGGCGTCAGTTGACGACGAGTTGTCGGTCGCGAATCAACTTCGCCCAGCGCACCTTGTCGTCAGCCACCATCCTGGCCATCTGTTCAGGCGTGCTGCCTGTTGGCGTGGCACCCAAAAAGGCCAGGCGCTTGATCGTCTCGGGATCATGCAACGCTTCATTGAAAGCCGCATTGACTTTGTGAATCGCCTCTAAAGGGGTGCCATGTGGCGCGTAGATGCCAAACCAATTGCTGACATCGAAACCTTTCAAACCCTGCTCGCTGAGGGTGGGTGCGTCTGGCAAAAAAGGCAGCCGCTGCGGGCTTGTCACACCAATGACCCGCAACCTGCCGTCCTTGATGTTGGCCTGTGACGTCACATAGTTATCCATCAACATGTGCACTTGGCCAGACATCATGTCGTTGAACACCAGACCCGTGCCACGGTAAGGAATGTGCGTGATGAAAACACCGGCCTGCGCTTTGAACAATTCACCGCTGAGATGGCTGTTGGTGCCGTTGCCGCTGGATCCATAGTTGAGTTGCCCTGGCTTGGCCTTGGCCAAAGCGATGAATTCAGCCAGCGTTTTCACTGGCAAGCTGGCAGGCACCACCATCACGCTGGACGTTTTAGCAATGTAGACCACCGGATCGAAATCCCGCTCCACATCGTAGGGAAGTTTCGGGTTGGTGATGGGGCCGATGGAGTGGGTGCTGCCCGTCGCGATCAACAAGGTGTAACCGTCCGCGGACGCCTTGGCGACCAGCGCAGAACCAATCGTGCCGCCAGCACCGGCTCGGTTGTCGATGATGATCGCCTGCCCCAGCTTTTCAGCGGCTTTGATGCTGATCGCGCGGGCCAGAATATCAGTCGCACCGCCGGGTGGAAAAGGCACGACCAGACGCACCGGCTTGGCCGGATACGTCTGTGCCGCCGCCCAACCCGACACCATGAGCCAGCCAACACCCGCCAAGACACCCCAAAAATATCGTTTCATCACAGCACCGCCCTTCTGATCTAAAAGCAAAACGATGCAACAAGCGTGCCGTGATGTCAATACATCAGTTGACCCACTGTCGGGCATTGCGCCAAATTTGCATCCAAGGGCTGAAGTCGTTCACGTTGGCGTCAGTCCAGCTCATCTGCACATTGCGGAAAACCCGCTCAGGGTGCGGCATCATCGCGGTGAAGCGACCATCGGCCGTGGTCACCGCCGTGAGACCGCCGGGGCTGCCGTTCGGATTCGCCGGATAAGCTTCGGTCGGTTGACCGAGGTGATCGGTGAAGCGCATCGCTGCAATCGCTTTAGCCGCATTGCCGCGACGAGAAAAGTTGGCAAAGCCTTCACCGTGGGCCACCGCAATCGGCAGACGCACACCCGCCATGCCTTGCAAGAAAAGACTCGGTGAGTCCAGCACTTCGACTTGTCCCAAGCGGGCTTCAAAGCGTTCGCTGAGGTTGGTAGTGAAGCGCGGCCAGGCTTCGGCGCCGGGGATGATGTTGGCCAATTCAGCGAACATCTGGCAGCCGTTGCAAACACCGAGACCGAAGGTGTCGGGGCGTGCAAAGAAAGCTTTGAACTCTTCTGCCAATACCGCGTTGAACAGGATCGAGCGCGCCCAGCCGATACCGGCACCCAGCGTGTCACCGTAGCTGAAACCACCGCAGGCTACGATGCCTTGGAAGTCTTTCAGTTTGGCCCGGCCGCTTTGCAAATCAGTCATGTGGACATCGCAGGCTTCAAAACCGGCGAGCGTGAAGGCATAAGCCATCTCCACGTGCGAGTTGACGCCTTGCTCGCGCAAAATCGCCACGCGCGGACGCGTTAAATTCAACGCCGCTGCGGTAACTGTTGGCTTGAATGAGTCTGGCAGATAAACATGCAAACCCGCGTCTTGCGGGTCGCCGACAGACGCATGCTCAGCATCGGCACCGGTCGGATTGTCACGCAGCTGGCAAATCTTCCAGCTGACGGCGTCCCAGACCTGATGCAGGTCTTGCAACTTGGCGCTGAAGACGACTTTGGTATCACGCCAAACTTGAATGTGACCCTTGCCGACCTCGAGTGCTGCGTGTTGTGGCCGGGTTTTGCCAACGAAGTGACTGAACTTCGACAAGCCATGTTGACGCAGCACCTGCATCACCTCGTTGCGAGCCGCTGTGCGGACCTGAATCACCACGCCCAACTCTTCATTGAAAAGGGCTTTTAAAGTGAGTTCGTCACGGCGTGCGCTGACCTGCGTAGCCCAGTTTTTACTATCGCCGGTGTCCATGCGGCTGTCTGAAATACCGTCACCTTCAACCAGCAACATGTCGATGTTCAGCGAAACGCCGACCTGGCCGGCAAAGGCCATTTCGCAAACGGCTGCCAACAGGCCACCGTCGCTGCGGTCGTGGTACGCCAAGATGTCGCCTTGGGCGCGCAAGGCGTTGATAGCGTTGACAAGGTTGACCAAGTCTTGCGCATCGTCGAGGTCGGGCACAGCGCCCTCGCCCCGCTCCAGCGTTTGCGCCAGGATCGATGCGCCCATGCGGCTTTGGCCTTTGCCAAGGTCGATCAGAATCAGCGTGGTGTCGGCTTCTTCAGTGTTCAGCTGCGGCGTCAGCGTGCCGCGCACATCGGCCAGCGTGGCAAAGGCGGTGACGATGAGCGAGACCGGTGAGGTGACTTTTTTGTCGTCCCACACCGTGCGCATCGACAGTGAATCTTTGCCGACAGGAATCGACACGCCGAGTGCCGGGCAGAGCGCCATGCCGACGGCTTTGACGGTCTCAAACAGCGCGGCGTCTTGACCGGGCTCCCCGCAAGCGGCCATCCAGTTCGCCGACAGCTTGACGCGCGGTAACTCGATCGGCGCCGCCAACAAGTTGGTGATGGCTTCAGCCACGGCCATCCGGCCCGAGGCTGCGGCGTCGGTGGTGGCCAGCGGCGTGCGCTCGCCCATGCTCATGGCCTCACCGGCGAAGCCCTGGTAATCGGCCAAGGTCACGGCGCAGTCGGCCACCGGCACCTGCCACGGACCGACCATTTGGTCACGGTGCGTGAGACCACCCACCGTGCGGTCGCCAATCGTGATGAGAAAGCGCTTGGAGGCCACAGTCGGGTGGCTCAGCACATCGATCACGCTTTTTTGCAGATCGATGCCGGTCAAGTCCAGCGGTGTCACGGCGATGGGAAGACGCTGCACATCGCGGTGCATCTTCGGCGGTTTGCCGAGCAGCACATTCATCGGCATCTGGACTGGCGATGTGGCCCCCACGCTTGTCGCTTCATTGTCAAACAAGACCAGGTCTTTTTCTTCGGTCGCCACACCGACCACCGAGAACGGACACCGTTCGCGTTCGCAAAAGGCTTGGAATTGCGGCAGCGATGCTGGTGCAATCGCCATCACGTAGCGCTCCTGGCTTTCGTTGCTCCAAATCTCTTTAGGGCTCAAGCCGCTTTCTTCCAGCGGCACAGCGCGCAGGTCGAAGCGAGCGCCACGACCGGCGTCGTTCACGAGTTCCGGAAAGGCGTTGGACAAACCGCCTGCGCCCACGTCATGAATCGCCAGTATCGGATTGGCTGCGCCAAGTTGCGCACACTGGTTGATGACCTCTTGCGCGCGCCGTTCGATCTCAGGGTTGCCACGCTGCACAGAATCAAAATCCAGGGCTGCCGCATTCGTTCCGGTAGCCATCGAGCTGGCCGCGCTGCCGCCCATGCCGATGCGCATGCCGGGGCCGCCGAGCTGAATCAGCAGCGTGCCAGCAGGAAATAATATTTTCTTCGTCAGGCCCGCGTCAATCGTGCCGAGACCGCCGGCAATCATGATCGGCTTGTGATAGCCCCAACGCTGACCGTTCACAGTTTGCTCGTATTCGCGGAAGTAACCGGCTAAGTTGGGTCGGCCAAATTCGTTGTTGAAGGCCGCACCACCGAGCGGGCCTTCGGTCATGATCTGCAAGGCACTGGCGATGTGGTCCGGTTTGCCAAACGCGGTGTCAAACAACCTAGACACCGTGAAGCCCGTCAGGCCGGCTTTGGGTTTGGAGCCGCGGCCGGTAGCGCCTTCGTCGCGGATCTCGCCACCGGCACCCGTCGAGGCACCAGGGAAAGGTGAAATCGCCGTTGGGTGGTTGTGCGTTTCGACTTTCATCAGCACATGCGTCAAAACGTCTTCATGCGCGGCGTAGGACTGGAGCGTTGTAGCTGGTGCGGCTTGACCCGAGGCCGCTTGCGCATAAAAACGCTGAACCTTGCCACCCTCCATCACGGAAGCGTTGTCAGAGTAAGCCACCACCGTGTGCTGCGGGTTCAGCTGCTCGGTGTTGCGGATCATGCCAAACAGGCTCTTGTCTTGCGGCACGCCGTCAATGCTGAACTCCGCGTTGAAAATCTTGTGGCGGCAATGCTCGCTGTTGGCCTGCGCGAACATCATCAACTCGACATCCGTCGGGTTGCGCTGAAGCTGCGTGAATGCCTGCACCAGGTACTCGATTTCGTCAGCGGCCAAGGCCAAGCCAAACTCGCTATTGGCGGCCTCCAGCGCGGCCTTACCACCGCCCAGCACGTCAATCGATTGCAGCGGTGCCGCTTGCAATTCAGCAAAAAGTGACCCAGCCTGCGCCCGGTCGGTCATGACACTTTCGGTCATTCTGTCGTGCAGCAAGGCAATCAGGTCTTCGCGTTGGGGCAGGCTT
The DNA here is from genome assembly GCA_947374505.1 of Comamonadaceae bacterium. Classification (GTDB taxonomy): domain Bacteria; phylum Pseudomonadota; class Gammaproteobacteria; order Burkholderiales; family Burkholderiaceae_C; genus Polaromonas. Next base: position 6,880 of record CANCCE010000081.1, read on the forward strand.
AAATAGGTTTTGCCCAGCAGGCCCGACTTGATGGACACGCAGTATTCGGTGATGCGCTCAATGCGCTTGACCGCCAAGCCGCAGCTGTGGGCGATGTCCGTGGCTTTTGAGGCCCAAGGAGAGACCGTGCCAAAGCGGGGCGTGACGATGAAAAACGACGCCCCCGTCGTGTTGGCCGGCCAAGTGCGGCAGGGTTCACCGTAGCTCAGCAGCGCCTCAAGTTGGGTTTCCATGGCCTCAGTGGGCGGTGCCTCGGTGGCCACCAGATGCACATACCGGGCGCTGATGCCGGTGATCTTGTCGTTGATGGCTTGCAGCCGGGGAAGCAGTTGCTGGGCGCGGAAGTCGCTCAGGGCATTGATCCCGCGGGATTCGCCCTCGAAAGTCGTCAGATGCAGGGTCACGGTGGCGGCGGCCTTGTGGTTGTCGGTGTCGGCGTGTGCCGGGTCCGGAGGAAAGTAGCCGGAGATTTTATCAGTGCTCAGCCGGCATCGATGTGCTTGGGCGAAGCCCTGTCAGGACAGGGTCTCAAAGCTGGTGGGATAATCAGCAACATGAGTATTACGTACAAAGACGCCGCCGGAATTGAAGGCATGCGAGTGGCTGGCAAGCTCGCTTCTGAGTTGCTGGACTACCTGACCCCGTTCGTCAAACCTGGCATCACCACCAACGAAATTGATCGCTTGGCCCACGTTTACATGACGGAGGTGCAACACACCATACCGGCCACGCTGGGTTACCAACCGTCTGGCTACGGTGCTTATCCCAAGTCCCTTTGCACCTCAGTGAATCATCAGGTTTGCCATGGCATCCCGAACGACAAGCCTCTGAAAAAAGGCGACATTGTCAATATCGATGTGACCGTCATCAAGGACACTTGGCACGGTGATTCGAGCCGCATGTTCCTCGTCGGTGAAACCTCCATTGCGGCCAAGCGACTGTGCCAAATCACCTACGACGCCATGTGGCAAGGCATCATGCGCGTCAAGCCCGGCATTCGTTTGGGCGATATTGGTCATGCCATCCAGACTTTCGCTGAAAAACAAGGCTTTTCGATCGTCCGCGAGTTTTGCGGCCATGGCATTGGTCAGCGCTTTCACGAAGACCCGCAAGTGTTGCATTACGGCAGGCCCGGAACGCTCGATGTCCTCAAGCCCGGCATGACCTTCACGATTGAGCCGATGATCAACATTGGCAAACGCGACATCAAAGATGGCCCTGAAAAAGATGGCTGGAGCATCGTCACCCGTGACCACTCGCTGTCGGCGCAATGGGAGCACACCATTTTGGTGACAGAGACAGGCTACGAGGTGCTGACCCTGTCGGCGGGCACCCCGGCAACGCCTGACTTTGTGGCCGCTTTTCATGCGGCCGAAAGTACGGCGGCAAGCGTTCCTGTCAGCGCCTGAGCTTCAGGTCTCAACTCAAGTCGATTTTCCGGATGAACACGCTGAGTCTTGCTGCCTCGAACCGCCTGGTAGAGACATCTGGCGACCTTGTTCACATGCGGGAAAACTACCGGGCTGGAAAAACTGCTCTGCTGTCTTCATTGGCGCAAAGCGGACCCTCCAGCCGTGGTATCCGCAGCCTGTTGCAAAAATTGGCCCGCCATGCAGATGCGATGCTGCATCAACTTTGGCAGCGAGCCGACTTCCCTGCTGACTGCACACTGGTCGCTGTGGGGGGCTATGGCCGCGGTGAGCTATTTCCCAACTCCGACGTCGATGTGCTGCTGCTGCTGCCAAACGGCACTCAGATCGATGCTGACCAAGCCCTGAAAACCCGCATTGAAAACTTCATCGGCAGTTGCTGGGATTGCGGCTTGGAAATTGGTTCCAGCGTGCGAACCTTGGCTGAGTGTCTTGAAGAGTCAGCGAAAGACGTCACCGTCCAAACCTCTCTCCTTGAAGCGCGCTGGTTGGCTGGCTCAAAAGATAACTTCGCCACCTTGCGTTTGCAACTGGACGCGGCCCTTGACCCGAAAGCCTTTTTTGTCGCCAAGACGCTTGAACTGCGCCAGCGCCACAACAAGTTTGAAGACACCCCGTACGCACTCGAACCGAACTGCAAAGAATCCCCCGGCGGCTTGCGAGACCTGCAGGTGGTTCTGTGGGTGGCGCGGGCTGCGGGCTTTGGCAAGTCCTGGGAAGAGCTTGCGCGCAACGGTTTAGCCACCGCCTTTGAAGTCAGACAAATCAAAAGCAATGAGTCCTTGCTCAGTTTGATTCGCGCCCGTCTGCACTTGCTGGCGGGCAGGCGTGAAGACCGTTTGGTGTTCGATTTACAAACGGTTGTGGCTGAGTCCTTTGGCTATAAGAGCCAAGCGCCTGATGGCTCCAGACTGCCACGGCGCGCCAGCGAATCGCTGATGCGGCGCTACTACTGGGCGGCCAAGGCCGTGACGCAGCTGAACCAGATATTGCTGCTCAATATTGAAGAGCGGCTGAACCCGAACACCCAACCCCTGCGACCGCTGAACGAGCGATTTTTCGAAAAAGCCGGCCGCATTGAAGTCGCCAGTGATGACTTGTATGTGCGTGAACCACACGCCATTCTTGAAACTTTTTTGATTTTTCAGACCACGCCAGGCGTCAACGGTCTGTCGGCGCGGACGCTGCGGGCGCTTTACAACGCCCGCGGTGTGATGGATACGAAGTTCCGCAGTGACCCCGTCAACCGGCAGACATTTCTGCAGATACTGCAGCAAAACCAAGGCATCACCCACGCGATGAGGCTGTTGAACCAGACCTCGGTGTTGGGTCGTTACCTGTGGGTTTTCCGGAAAATCGTCGGGCAGATGCAGCACGACCTGTTTCACGTCTACACCGTCGATCAACACATTTTGATGGTGTTGCGCAATGTGCGTCGCTTTTTGATGGCGGAGCATTCGCATGAATATCCGATGTGCTCACAACTGGCGGCGGGCTGGGACCGGCCTTGGATTCTGTACGTGGCCGCACTGTTTCACGACATCGCCAAGGGCCGTGGTGGCGACCACTCTGAGCTGGGCTGCAAAGACGTTCGAACGTTTTGCCGCCAGCACGGCATCGCCACTGAAGACGCTCAACTCATTGAGTTTCTGGTGCGTGAGCATCTGAGCATGAGCCGCATTGCTCAGAAAGAAGACCTGAGCAACCCGGAAGTGATCGAAGCCTTTGCCAAGCGCGTGGGCAACGAACGCTACCTCACCGCTTTGTACTTGCTGACGGTGGCCGACATTCGCGGTACCAGTCCCAAAGTCTGGAATGCCTGGAAAGGCAAACTCCTGGAAGACTTGTACCGCTACACCCTGCGTGTTTTGGGTGGTGGCGCGCCAGACCCGCGTGCTGAAGTCGAGTCACGCAAACGCGAAGCGTTGACCATGTTGGCGCTGCATGCTGAACCTTTTGAGTCGCACAAAGCGCTTTGGGCTACCTTGGACGTCAGCTATTTCATGCGCCACGAAGCTGCCGACATCGCTTGGCATGCGCGGCAGCTGGCCCGACATGTCGGCACGGAAAAATCAGTGGTTCGTGCTCGACGCTCCTCTGCCGGTGAAGGCATGCAAGTGTTGGTCTACACACCCGATGCCGCGGATTTATTTGCCCGCATCTGCGGCTACTTCGAAGAAGCGGGCTTGAGCATTCTGGACGCCAAGATTCACACCGCCCGCAACGGCTACGCCCTCGACACATTTCAAGTCATCAGCCCCATATTGACGGAACACTATCGCGAATTGGTGGCCATGGTTGAAGCCGAACTGGTGCGCGCGATTGCCGTCGTCGGTCCGCTGCTACCAGCCGGCAAAGGTCGGGTTTCAAGGCGTGTCAAAAGCTTCCCGATCGCACCGCGTGTTGATCTAAGGCCTGACGAAAAAGGCCAACGCTGGTTGCTCAGCGTTTCTGCCAGTGACAGGGTTGGCCTGCTCTACTCGATTGCCCGCGTACTGGCCCGTCACCGCATCAATCTTCAACTCGCCAAAGTCACCACGCTGGGTGAACGCGTTGAAGATACTTTTTTGATTGAAGGTCCGGAGTTACAGCAAAACAGGGCACAAATCGCCATCGAGACTGAGTTGCTCGAGGCCTTGAAAACCTGACACTGTCAGATCAAATTCAGGCGTTTCGCGGCCAGCGTTAATTCAGCACGAAAATCCGGATGGGCAATGGCAATCAATTCGCCCGCGCGTTGTTTGGCCGACTTGCCACGCAACTGCGCCACGCCGAACTCTGAAACCACAAAGTTGATATCGTTCTTGCTGGTGCTCACGTGGGTGCCAGGAGACAACGTTGGCACAACGCGGCTGATGGTGTCATTTTTAGCCGTCGACGGCAGCACGATGAAGGACTTCCCACCCCTTGAGCGGTTGGCGGCCCGCACAAAATCAGATTGGCCGCCGGTCCCTGAGTAAGGCAAGTGCGCCAGACTTTCAGAACCGCATTGGCCTA
>CANCCE010000082.1 GCA_947374505.1 Comamonadaceae bacterium
GGCGTCATCACGTACATCGGCACGTTCACGTGCGGGACGATGGCGGCGTCGCCTTGGCCGATGCCCGAGGTCTCGACCACGATGACATCGAAGCCGGCGACCTTGCAGGCGGCAATCACATCTGGCAAGGCCTTGCTGATTTCAGACCCGAAATCACGTGTGGCCAAGCTGCGCATGAAGACGCGCTGGCCCGAGTCATTGCTTTGCGCGTTGGTTTTCCACGGGCTGATGGCATTCATGCGAATCCGGTCGCCCAGCAGCGCGCCACCGCTTTTACGCCGGCTCGGGTCAATGCTGATGACGGCGATGCGCAGGCTGTCACCTTGGTCCAGCCGCAGCCGGCGGATCAACTCATCGGTGAGAGATGACTTGCCGGCGCCGCCCGTCCCGGTGATGCCTAACACCGGCACTTGACAGCTGGCGGCTTGCTCGCGAATAGCGCTGACCAGACGCGCATTGGCTTGGTCGTTTTCGAGTGCGGTGATGAGCTGCGCCAAGGCGCGCCAGTTCATTTCGCCGTGGCCTTGAATGGCTTGCATGTCTTTGGGTGCAAAGCCGGTGAGGTCTTTGTCACAGCGCATGACCATCTCGCCGATCATGCCGGCCAAGCCCATTCTCTGGCCATCTTCCGGGCTGAAAATATGCGTCACGCCGTAGGCATGGAGTTCGCGGATTTCAGGCGGCACGATGACGCCGCCGCCGCCGCCAAAGACTTGAATGTGCTCACCACCCCGGCTTTTGAGCAAGTCCACCATGTACTTGAAGTACTCGACATGGCCGCCTTGGTAAGAGCTGATGGCGATGCCTTGTGCGTCTTCTTGCAGGGCGGCGGTGACGACTTCGTCGACGCTGCGGTTGTGGCCCAGGTGAATCACCTCGGCGCCCATGCCTTGCAGGATGCGCCGCATGATGTTGATGGCTGCGTCATGGCCGTCAAACAGCGAGGCTGCGGTGACAAAGCGCACCTTGTGTGTCGGGCGGTAGTTGGCCAAGGCTTGGTAGTCGGTGTAAAGCTCGCTCATCTCACGGTCTCCGGGAAAGTCGTTATGGAGAGCTGGTACGCACCGGCTCAGTTGACGTTAACGTCAACTCCAACCGTGATGTTAGCGGCTTTCTACCCACAAATGAAAAAGGGGCGCTTGCGCGCCCCTGAAAAAGATCACTTGCCGGGATCAGCCGCCGTACAAATACTTTGGCAACCACAGTGTCAGGCCTGGCCAGACATACATGAACACCATGCACAAGATGACGATCAGCATGTAGGGCATCATGCCGGCGAATATCTGGTTGATCGTGACGTGCGCCGGCGACACCCCCTTGAGGTAGAACGCTGACATCGCCACCGGTGGCGACAAGAATGCCGCCTGCAAGTTGACGAAGACCAGCACGCCCCACAGCATCGGGTCAATCCCGAAGTGCGGCAGCAGTGGCAAGAAGATCGGCACAAAGATCACGATGATCTCAGTCCACTCCAGTGGCCAGCCCAGCACAAAGATGATGGCCTGCGACAGCAGCAAGAACTGCATCGGCGACAGGTCCATGCTCATGACCCACGTCTCCACCAGATTCTGTCCGCCCAAGATCGCAAAAACTGCCGAAAACAGGGCCGAACCGACGAACAACCAGCACACCATGGAGGTGGTTTTGGCCGTTAGAAACACGGCTTCTTTGATCTTCTGGAAATTCAAGGACTTGGCCTGCCACGCCATCAAGAACGCACCCGCCGCACCGACCGCCGCAGATTCTGTGGCCGTGGTCAGGCCAAACAAAATCACGCCTAGGACAACGAAGGTCAGGATGGCCAGTGGCGCGACTGAATGAATCAGCATCGACACAATTTCATACTGCTCAGCGTCAAAGTTCCAGTAGTAATAGCCCAGCAATGCCAGCGTGATCAGGCTGCAGATCAGGAAACCGGTGTAGAAGGCTGCAGGCACGGGTTCGGTTTTGGGTGCCTCTGTCCCTTCGCCGGCGCCCATGTCTTGCAAGGGCTCATCGGGTTCAATGACCTCAGCGTTGGCTTGGCCACCGAGTGGCTTGAGCTCCTCATCCGTATCCGCTGGAGCTTGCACGCCACCTTGAACCGGTGGCGCTGGCACCGCACCCGTCCCGCCCATGGCATTGACCGGGACTGCCGACTTCTCCGCCATTTGTTCCGCTGCCACCGGTGCTGGCTCATTGTCTTTTTGGGAGTAGATGGTCACATACCACCACACTGCACCGAGCGTGGCTACCGCCAAAATGACGGGTGCCAAAGCCCGCGCCAAGCCTGCGAGCAGTTGCCACCATTTCAGGCTCACGCCGGCCACACCGCTGCGCAAGGCCTTGGCTGGCGACACCACGGCGCTCAACAACGCCGGCAGCATGAAGCGCGAGTAGCTGGACGAAATATGCGCGACCCATGGTGAGATCGGCGCCTTCATTTGCTCAGGTGGCAACTTGGGTGCGATTTTTGGGTCGATCATGCACCAGCCGATCACATAGACCAGGTACAAGAAGGCCAGGAAAAAGCCAGGGAACATGGCTGCGGCATAGAGCTTGACGACCGACTGCCCAGCCACGGCGGCATAGACAATGATCATGACGGACGGCGGGATCAAAATCCCCAGCGTGCCGCCGGCGGTGATCACGCCTGCGGCCAAGCGCGTGTCGTAACCGGCGTTGAGCATGGGCCGCATGGCAATCACGCCCATCAGCACCACCACCGCACCGACCAAGCCACTGGCAATGCCCCAGAAGGTACAGATCACCAGCGTGGTCACCGCCAAGGAGCCCGGCAATTTGCGGAACGCCAGCTGAACGCTGTGGAACATTTTGTCCACCAGCGCGCCGCGTTCCATGACGTAGCCCATCAAGACAAAGAGCGGAATCGACAGCAGAACATCGTTGTTCATGGCGCCGAAAGCGCGTTGCACCATCAAGGGGAAAATCTTGTTGTCTAAAAAGGGTGCGGCTGAATCATAAAAGGCCACAAAACCAAACATCATGCCCAGGCCCATCAGGGTGAACGCGGTGGGAAAACCCATCATGATCACCACCACGATCAGGCACAGCATGGTCATACCAAGTGCAGCGTTGCTCATCATTAACCTTTCATACCGATGGATTTTTCGATGGCCAGTTTGATGGCATCTTCATCGACGTATTCACTGCCCTCTAACTGCTGTGCCACCACATCGGACTCTTGCGCGTCCTTGAGTCGGGGCGTCCACGCGCCGGTCTGGATGCACACAATGCAGCGGATGATTTCAGCGATACCTTGCATCAACACCAAAGCGCCGGCCAGCGGGATCATGAATTTAAACGGGTAGACCGGCAGTGGGTCGGCGTTGAAAGTCTGCTCATGGATGGCTAAAGAATCTTGAAAGTAACTCCAACCCGACCAAGTCAAGGCTGCAATGCCAGGCAAGAAAAATGCCACGTATAAAACCAGGTCAATGCTGGCTTGTGTCCTCGGTTTGAAGTTTCCGTACAGGAAGTCACCGCGGACATGACCGTCCTGGCACAACGTGTAGGCACCGCCCATCATGAACAGCGTGCCGTAAAGCATGTTGCTGGCGTCAAAGACCCAAGCGGTGGGTGCATTCAAGGCATACCGCTTGAAGACTTCAGCCACCACCAGCAGCATCAACACCACGATGAGCCAGGCAAAAGCCTTGCCCACCCAAGTGCTGATCCCGTCAGCCGTGTGTAAAAAGGTTTGGATTTTCATTTTCTATTTCTCAAAATAAACAAGCCAGCCACCCGGAAGACCAAGTGGCTGGCATGACTTAACAACTGACGGGCTTATTACGCCTTTTTTGCACCTTTGGCGAAGTAATGGTTGTAGGCCATCTTGAAGTCCACCATGTAGTCGTTCTGCCACTGGCCAGCACGCTCTGCATAGGCTTTTTGTGAGGCCAAGATCTTCTTGAACAGTGCATTTTCAGCACTCTTCTTTTCCATGATCTTGTCCCACGAAGCCAGCTGAGCCCGGAGGATGGAGTCAGGTGTCTTGTAGAACTTGATGCCCTGCTTCTTCAGGTCGATGTAGTCCTTGGAATTGCGGTCGATGGCTTTCCAGCTCATGTCGGCGCTGGCCGCCTGCACACTGAAGTCGATGATGGCCTTGAGTTCAGCCGGTAGAGAGTTGAACTTGCTCTTGTTGAACAAAATCTCGAACTGCTCACCCGACTGGTGAAAGGACTGCAGCATGCAGTTTTTCACCACGTCCGGGAAGCCCAGAATACGGTCTGATGATGCATTGTTGAATTCAGCCGCATCCAGCAGGCCACGGTCCAGGGCCGGGATGATCTCACCACCAGGCAGCGGGTTCACGGCAGCACCCATGTCGGTATACATGTCAACCGCCAAGCCCACGGTGCGGAACTTCACGCCCTTCATTTGTGCGACGTTGGTGACTGGTTTTTTGAACCAGCCGAAGGGCTGCGTTGGCATCGGGCCGTACAGGTAGGAAACGACGTCCATGTTGATGGATTTGTAGATTTCGTCCAGCAGTGCCTTGCCGCCGCCGTAGTTGTGCCAAGCCAGAACCATGTTGGGGTCCATACCAAAAGCCGGACCGGAACCCCAAAGGGCCAAGGCGGTATTTTTTCCGTAGTGGTAAGCCACCACACCGTGGCCGCCGTCCAAAGTGCCTTTGTTCACAGCTTCCAGCAACTGGAAGGCGGGTACGACAGCACCGGATGGCAACACTTCGATTTTGAGTTTGCCGCTGGCCATCAAATTGACTTTGTTGGCAAAGTCGTTGGCGTATTCATGAAAAATGTCTTTGGCCGGCCAAGTGCTCTGAAAACGCAAGGTGGTCGTGGTCTGGGCGGTAGCCAGCATCGGTGCGGCCAAGGCGCCGGCGCCAGCTGCGACGGCAGCACCTTTGAGCAAGCCGCGACGGCGAGGGGTATTTGTCATGTTGATCTCCAGTTGTAATGAAACGTTAGCGCGCTATCTTTCTCCGGAATCGAATCCTCTGAGTAGAGGGTTTTCACCAAGAGAAATGATGCAAGTTCATTTAATTGTTGAAAAATTGACTCTAAGCAAATGGTTGTCAAGCACTTTGTCAGAATTCAGTCAGAAAAGTTGCAGGCGCAAGCCGCTGGAATGGTGGCGGAACGGAGCAAAAAAAAACGGCCAACAAGTGGCCGCTGAGAAAGGACGGGGGAATGGCTTATTTGTAAAGCAGTTCTGGCAACCACATCCCAATGGCTGGGAATTGGTAAAGCATGATGATGGCCAGAATCTGGATGCCCATGAACGGCAGCATGCCCAGGAAAATCTGGTTCAAAGTCACGTGTTTGGGAGCAACCCCCTTCAGGTAGAACGCGGCCATGGCGACAGGCGGGCTGAGGAAGGCCGTCTGCAGATTGAGCGCCACCAGCAAGCCGAAGAACAGAGGGTCAACGCCAAAATTGTCGAGCAGCGGGATGAAGATGGGCATGAAGATCACGATGATTTCCGTCCACTCCAGTGGCCAGCCGAGTAGGAAAATAATCACTTGGCTCATGATCAAAAACTGGGTCGTGGTCAGGTCCATGCTCAGTACCCATGTTTCCACCAGATTTTGCCCTCCCAGTAGCGCAAACGCGGCTGAAAAGATAGCTGATCCGACGAACAACCAACACACCATGGCTGAAGTTTTGGCGGTCAAAAATACCGCTTCCTGAAGTACCCGCATTGTCAAACGCCGGTAGGCCACGGCCAGTATGAAGCCGCCTAAAGCGCCCATGGCCGCGGCTTCGGTCGGCGTCGCCAAGCCCATCACGATCGAGCCCAGCACCGAAATGATCAGAATCATCAGCGGGAAGAACGAGGACAAGAGCATCTTGAAGATCTCCAGCCGGGCAAAGCTCAAGAACAGATAAAACAGCGACACCAGCGCCCCCAAAATCGCAAAACAGACCCACCACCAAGTCGGTGCCGCGCGTGTGCTGGCGGCTTCGGGCTCGGTTGCCATCGCCGGCTCTGTGCTGGCAACGCTGGCAGTGACAGTGGCCGGAATGGACTGCTCTGCGCCGGGCGGTGCTTGCAAGCCGCCGCTGTCTTCCTCGGTAGTCGGGGCATAACTGAATGAACCTATCGGCTGAATGTCATAAACGGGGATGGCTTCCACCGTGGTGACTGAGCGAAAACTGCTGACGGCGATGATCAAAAAAATCAGGCCGGGCAACACCACTAAACCCAGCTGCCGCAAGATATGGCTCAAAGGCACAGCGGCATTGCGCTTGCCTTTGAGTGCAACAATCAGTTGCGAGAACGCATGGGCGCTGCCATCGGTGGTCATTTGTTGTGTCAGCGGCGGCAGCGGCACCACGCGTTCTGCGGCGGACAGAGGAGGCGCCCAAGCTGGCTTGAGCTTGGACACCATGACCACATACAAAATGTACAGACCGGTCAGCATCAAGCCGGGGAAAAAAGCACCGGCGTAAAGTTGCACAACGGATACGCCGGCCGTGGCGCCGTACACAATCAGCAGCACTGAAGGCGGAATCATGATGCCCAGACAACCGCCTGCCGTGATGGCACCAGCCGCCAGCGGCACGCTGTAGCCAGCCCGCAGCATGGCCGGCAGTGCCAGCAGGCCCATCAGCGTGACCACGGCGCCGACGATGCCGGTCGCCGTTGCAAAAATAGCGCAGGTCACCAACGTGGCCACCGCCAAAGAGCCCGGAATCCTGGCCATTGCCAGGTGCAGGCTTTTGAACAGCTTTTCAATCAGATTGGCGCGCTCAACCAAATAGCCCATGAAGACAAACAAAGGGATGGCAATCAGCACATCACTGGCCATGGTCTTGTAGGCAGCCTGCACCATCAAGTCCAGCGTTTTGATGATGTCCTGGTCGTAGGCCATCCACGAAAAAACCATGCCCATGCCCATCAGCGTGAAGGCCGTCGGAAAACCCAGCATGATGGCGGTTACCACCAGCGACAACATCAACAGCCCGAGGTGGCCGTTGGTGATCGTTTCAACGCTGAGCAACATGTAAAGTGCACCAGCCACCACCAACGACATGAAGACCAAGCCAAACCAGAGTTCTTTACGGATCTTCATTTGCGCTCTCCCTGAAGGGCTAGATCTCGCTCAAGAGCCGCCAGGTCTTCGTCTTTCACATGCACCATGGCCTTGAGTTTTTCAATATCGACCTCCTCCACGTCGCCATCGCGGGGGGCCCAGACCCCCGTTTTCAGGCACAAAATGCAGCGGATGATTTCAACCACACCTTGCAGCAGCAGCAGGGCACCAGCCAGCGGAATCACGAATTTAAAAGGGTAGAGCGGGAGTGCATCCGCAGAAAAAGTCTGCTCATTGATGCTTAGCGACTCATTGAAATAAACCCAGCCGGCCCAGGTCAGTGCAATCACTCCGGGCAGAAAAAAGACCAGATACAGCGTCAAGTCAATCACCGCCTGCGTGCGGGGTTGCAAGAAGCCGTACAGCACATCACCACGAACGTGGCCGTTTTTACTCAAGGTGTACGCCCCGGCGGTCATGAAGAGGGTTCCGTACAGCATGATCTGCGCGTCAAGTACCCAAGCGTGTGGCCGATTCAGCACATAGCGGCAAAAAACCTCCCATGCAATCAACAGTGTCAGAGCGACCACGCTCCAGGCAAAGGCTTTGCCGATCCAAGTGGAAAAACGATCCACACCCAATAAAAAAGATTGCATAGACATTCCTGACATCGCGCGCTAACTGCCGACAAAAAAACAAGGGGGCACCGGATGGGTGCCCCCTTGGGGTTCACATGAGGTTCAATGACTCAGTCAGGCCTTCTTGGCGTTTCTGCCAAAGTAATGGTTGTAGGCCATTTTGAAGTCCACGGTGTAATCGTTGTTCCATTGGCCAGCGCGTTGTGCAAAGGCTTTCTGCGAGTCCAGAACTTTCTTGAACATCGGGTTTTCCTTGGATTTTTCGGCAATCGTGGCGTCCCATGCCGTCAGTTGTGCGCGCAATACAGTGTCCGGTGTTTTGTAGAATTTGATGCCTTCTTTTTTCAAGGCAAGATAGTCCTCAGAGTTGCGTTGAATCGCCTTCCAGCTCATGTCTGCGCTGGCCGCTTGCACAGCGTAGTCAATGATGGATTTCAATTCAGGGGCCAGGGCGGCAAGCTTGCTGCGGTTGAACAGAATTTCGAACTGCTCGCTGCTTTGGTGAAAGCTTTGCAGCATGCAGTTTTTGGTGACGTCCGGAAACCCTAGAATCCGGTCGCTGGAGGCGTTGTTGAATTCAGCGGCGTCGAGCAGACCGCGGTCGAGTGCCGGCACAATCTCGCCACCTGGCAGGGGGTTCACTGCGGTGCCCATTTTGGTGAAGACGTCGACCGCCAAGCCGACCGTGCGGAACTTCAGGCCTTTCATGTCTTCGACGCGGGCGACTGGTTTTTTAAACCAGCCGAGAGGCTGTGTCGTCATCGGGCCGTAAAGGTAAGACGTGACGTCGAGGTTCAAGCTCTTGTAGATCTCGTCGACCAGCGCTTTGCCGCCGCCGTAGTTGTGCCACGCCAGCACCATGTTGGCATCCATGCCAAAGGCTGGACCGGAACCCCACAGCGCCAAGGCTGTGTTCTTTCCATACCAATAAGCAATCACGCCATGGCCGCCGTCCAGTGTGCCTTTGCTCACAGCGTCTAGCAGCTGGAATGCAGGGACGACCGCACCGGCGGGCAGGACTTCAATTTTGAGTTTTCCACTGGCCATGTCGTTGACTTTTTTGGCAAAGTCGGTCGCGTACTCGTGAAAAATGTCTTTGGCCGGCCAAGTGCTTTGAAAGCGCAGTGTGGTGGTAGTTTGCGCTGTGGCCAGCATGGGGGCTGCCATGGCGCCTGCGCCGGCGGCGATGGCCGCACCTTTGAGAAGGCCGCGACGGCGAGGGCTTTTGTGTTCAGTCATTGAATTTTCTCCAGTTAAAAATAGTTATTTATTTACTATTAACGGATGTTCAACGGATATAAAGTAATAACAAAGAGGGTTTTTACCGATAGATGGGAGTCGATTAGGTTTATTTTGAGCAAAGCTGTTGTGAGCTCATCGATTCGGCAAAATACATGGCCATGAACCATCGCAACACTTCTTCACCCATTCCAGCCTCTGGCTACGCCGGCGACGTCTCGCCAGAACTGGCCTGGCGCTGGGTCCAGTCGGGCGAGGCGGTCTTGGTCGACGTGCGCAGCGATGCCGAGCGCGAGTGGGTCGGCTTTGTGCCCAGTGCCGTGCCCCTGGCTTGGAAGCAGTGGCCGGGCATGGCCATGAACCCGAACTTCGACGACGCCATTCAAGCCGCTGTAGCGACCGGGCAAAAAGCCGTCTTGCTGTGCCGCAGCGGCGTTCGCTCTATTGCCGCCGCCAAACGCGCGACCGAGTTGGGGCTGGAGGCTTACAACATTCTGGAGGGCTTTGAGGGTGATGCAGACGCTGATAGTCACCGCGGTTTGCGCGGAGGATGGCGTCAGCGGGGTTTGCCGTGGCGACAGAATTGAAAGTGTTCATAATCCTGCCCAATGACTTTTTTAGCGATTGATGTCGGGAACACCCGCCTGAAGTGGGCCTATTACGAGGCGCCGGTCTCTGGCGCGCGCTTGCTGGCGCATGGCGCTGTATTTTTGGAAAACATTGACAAGCTCGCCGACGAAGAGTTCAAGGACCTGCCACCGCCCGACTATATTTTGGGTTGTATCGTCGCCGGTGACGCCATCAAAAGCCGCGTGGCTGAGCAATTGGAGCACTGGGATGCCGTGCCACGCTGGGTCGTCTCAACAGCGCAGGAATGTGGCGTCAGCAACGGCTACGAGCATCCGGCCCGGCTCGGTGCTGACCGCTGGGTCGCCATGATCGGCGCACGCCACCGACTGCTGGCGCGCGGACTTCAAAAGCCCTGCGTGGTGGTCATGGTCGGCACCGCTGTGACGGTAGAAGCGCTCGACACCGAGGGCCGATTTTTGGGGGGGATTATTTTGCCCGGCCACGGCATCATGCTAAGGGCGCTGGAGTCCGGCACTGCCGGTTTGCATGTGCCCACCGGTGATGTGATCGACTTCCCCACCAACACCAGCGATGCGCTCACCAGTGGCGGCACCTTTGCCATTGCCGGTGCCGTGCAACGCATGGTCGATAACCTCACTCAGCATTGCGGCGAAGCGCCCGTTTGCATCATGACCGGCGGTGCCGGCTGGAAAATGGCGCCCAGCTTGTCCGTGAAATTTGAGTTGGTCGACAGTCTTATCTTTGACGGTCTTCTGGAAATTGCCTCACAGCGTTTCGTTACTGCTTGAGTGCGCTGGCTGCGCCAGCAGCGTGTCGAGGTTTTTCAGGATCTCGCTTTCAATCCGGTCCTTGAACGCACCCAGCAAAAAGCCCAGGTGCGCATCAATTTCAAACCTGTCTGGGTTGACCTTCAGCGTGCCGCTCACGCCTGAGCGCGTGAAACTGACTTGATCGCTCTCCGCGCCTTCCTCGTAAGTGCAACGCATGTCAAACTTGTTTTCAGCTTGCTGCACCCACAGTGCTGCGGTCTTGCGCGCATCGGCCAAGTCCATGCGGTGTTCGCGTTCAATATGAATATCGGCCATGGATGTCTTTTCCTGTCGCTCGGTCTGTGTGGGGTGGGTGGCGGGTAACACGTTATTTTGTCAGACCCGCTCAGAGATTTCGATCAGGTTCAGATCCGGGTCGCGCACATACACCGAGCGGATTTTGCAGGTCGCACCCGTGCGCAAGACGGGGCCTTCGATGATCGGCCAGTTGTCGCGCAGCAGTTTGTCGATGACCTGCTGCAGTGGCACGCTGGCGATAAAACACAAGTCCAGCGCACCTGGTACTGGCAAATGCGCCTTCGGTTCAAACTCCGAGCCTTTGACGTGCAGGTTGATTTTTTGGTGCCCGAACTTGAAGGCTTGCCGCGTCACAGGCGGCGTTCCGCCGATGAAACTTTCCAGCGTCATGCCCAGCACCCGCGTGTAAAAGTCCAGGCAAGCGGTTTCGTTGCTGGTGGTCAAAACCAAGTGGTCGAGGCGGTCAATCATGTGGACAAGTCTTGGGTTGAGATTTTTTGGAATTCGGTCCAATACCGCACGCGGCCGTCGCAGTGTCTGTCGTGACGAGTCTAGCGCGGCCTGCACAAGCGTCTGTCACTGCGAGCAATTTTCCGTCTCTGCGAGCGAAGCGTGGCAGTCCATCTGCGCGCACCTTCAAGATGGATGGCCGCGCTACGCTCGCCATGACGGGGCAGTGGATGGATGGCCGCGTGCTGCGGTCTGCCCCAGCCCGTCAGTTATGCTCT
>CANCCE010000083.1 GCA_947374505.1 Comamonadaceae bacterium
GAGCACAGCTTGAACGTGCTGCGCACGGCAGGCGCAGAGATTGTTGAGATTGACCTGGACGAGATCAACGACCTGACCGGCATCAATGCCACCGGCGGTTTGTCGGCGGCTGAGAGCTACGCCTGGCACCGGCAGTTGATCGGACAGCGTCAGTCTGACTACGACCCTCGCGTGGCGCTGCGAATCCTCAAAGGCGCGAGCATGAGCGCGGCAGATTACATAGCCCTGCTCGCCGCCAGAATGCAGTGGATAGTCCGCATGAACCAGCGGATGAGTGGCTTCGATGCCATGCTGTCGCCCACGGTGCCGATGGTCGCGCCAGCCATCGCTGAACTGATCGACGACGACGCTGCGTTCTTTCGTGCCAACGGTTTGTTGCTGCGCAATCCGGCGGTGGTCAACATGCTTGACGGCTGCGCTATCTCCCTGCCCTGCTACACGCCTGACCAGGCGCAAAACCAATGGCCTGTCGGCCTGATGCTCTGGCATTCCGCCCTGCACGACGATGGGGTTCTGGACGCGGCGCTGCAAGTGGAGGCGGCGCTGAATCTGGCGCACGCACACTAATTTTTGAAGAGCCGAAAATATCGGCCCACAGCCGCGCTTCCCAGACCTTGAGAAGTCGCCACAATCAGGCATGCACCGCACGCTCAAGATCTCTCACGAACTCAGCTACCCGCTGTTTGACATCGCCGCCACGCGGCAGATGGAGGCGCGGGCCCAAGCCGATTTGCCAGAGCACAGACTCATGCAACGGGCTGGACTGGCCACCGCCCGACTGACCTTGGCGCTGGCACCGCATGCGCAACATATCTGGATTGCCTGCGGCCCCGGCAACAACGGTGGTGACGGCTTTGAAACCGCGCTGCAATTGCACCGGCTTGGAAAAACCGTCAGCCTGACTTGGACCGAGCTCGACCAGAGCACAGAAGCCAGCACACGCCAACCACCGCCCGACGCCCGCGCCTCCCGCCTGCGCGCACTGTCCGCCGGGCTGACTATTTCCCCAGAACCACCCACAAGGTTTGACTTCGCGATAGACGCGCTACTGGGCATTGGCGGGACCCTGTCAGCCGATCGGCCCGGCACGTGGCTGATGACCCAATGGTTGAACTGCATGCACAACAGCGGAGCGCCGGTGTTGTGCATCGACCTGCCGACAGGGCTCAACGCGGACACAGGTGCGTCTTCGTACCATACCGCTCCGAGCCTTGATGCATCAAGACCCGGGCTGCGCCACACCTTGAGTCTGCTGACCTTGAAGCCAGGCCTGTTCACCGCCGACGGGCGCGACGCAGCGGGCCAAGTCTGGCTGGATGATTTGAGCGTGGTGACGCCAGCGGACGTCAAGCCTTTTGCCTTGCTGCAAGGCAAAAGTACGGCAATGGGCGCGACGGGTTTAGCTCGGCAACACCAAGCACACACCAGCCACAAAGGCAGTTTCGGCGACGTGGCGGTGTTGGGTGGCGCACCCGGCATGACCGGCGCCGCTTTGCTGGCCGCAAGCGCGGCCCTGCACGCAGGCGCGGGTCGGGTGTTTGTCGCGCTGCTTGGCGACGCAACAGACAGCGTTTTGTCAGTCGACACGACTCAGCCTGAACTGATGTTCAGAAGCCCGGCGGCGCTGGATATGAAACAGCTGGTGCTGGTTTGCGGTTGCGGCGGCGGTCAAGCGGTGCAAGCCCATCTGCCGCTCATCTTGGCTGAGGCAACGCGCGCCATCTTTGACGCTGATGCCCTGAACGCCATCGCCACCACCCCAGACTTGCAAGCGCTGTTGGCAGCGCGGCAAGCACACGCTCAGGCCACGGTTTTGACGCCGCATCCGCTGGAAGCCGCCCGGCTGTTGCAATGCAGCACGCTTGACGTTCAGTCCAACCGGCTCTGTGCAGCCCAGCAATTGGCCGATCGATTTGGCTGCGTGGTGGTGCTCAAAGGCTCGGGCAGCGTGATCGCAGCGCCGGGACAAACGGCGCTGATCAACCCCAGCGGCAATGCCCTGCTGGCGACCCCTGGCACGGGTGACGTGTTGGCCGGGATGATCGGGGCCCTGTTGGCCGCCGGCCTACCTGCGCGGACCGCAGCAGCCCGGGCCGTTTTCATGCACGGCCGCTTCGCCGACTGTTGGGCTTCAAGCGGGAAGCATGAAGCGCTGACGGCCTCAAGACTCGCCAGATTCGCGAGTGCCTGAATAGTCGCTCACCCCAGAAACATCAAACCCACCTGCAAAAGCAGCAGCAAAGCCATCGCCGACAGGTCAATGCCGCCAATGATGGGCACAATCCGGCGCAGCGGTGCCAACGGAGGCTCGACCAGTCGGGACAGCAAACCATGGCCGTAAGAGCCCGGCTGCACCCACGAGATGATGACGTAAGCAAACACCAGAATTGTCAAGGCTTGCAGCGCCACGCGGACCAGCATTTTGATGGCAAAAGCCAGCAAGGCCAGCAATGGCACATCCCCATCGAACCAGCCAAACAACAAGGCCGCAAGCAAGGCATACACCAATGACAGCAAGGCCGCCGCGAACAAACTGCCGGAATCCACCTTAGAGCGGGCCAGCGCCTGCGGAAGCACGCGCCGCAACGGCTTCACCAGCCAGTTTGTCAGCGCCATCACAAACGTGCCCGGCTGGGCCGTCATGCTGATGCGCAGCCAGTTCATGTAGGCACGCAACAGAGCCGCACCGATCAGGAGATAAAAAACTGTCTCCAGCAAAAAACTCACAGCACGCATCTAAATTACCGCCTTGGTTTCTTGCTTGGTTTACTTGATTTGCGTGGACCACCCGCTGCCGACTTTTTCACGGCGGCTTTGAGCGCCTGTATCGGCGATCGAGCCGCACCGCGATCAGATGCACCCGTGCTGCGCGCCGCTGAACGCTCGGGGCGATCTGAGCGCTTGCCGGCATGTTTATCCGCCCGCTTCTCGGCTGCGGAATCGGTTGAACCACCAGATTTGTCCTTCATGGCGCGGGCCATCAAGTCCTCGCCTTCGTGGACCAACCTGAAGTCAATCTTGCGACCGTCCAGATCGACGCGACTGACCTGCACCCGAACACGCGTGCCAATGGCATAACGCATACCCGTCCGCTCACCGCGAAGCTCTTGGCGGGCTTCGTCAAAACGGAAGTACTCGCTGCCGAGCTCAGTGATGTGCACCAGCCCTTCGACATACATCGCGTCCAAAGTAACGAAAATCCCGAAGCTGGTCGCTGAACTGACGACACCGCCGAACTCTTCGCCCAAATGGCCGCGCATGTATTTGCATTTAAGCCAGGCTTCAACGTCGCGACTGGCCTCGTCAGCCCGGCGTTCGTTGGCACTGCAATGCAGGCCGGCGGCTTGCCAGGCGAGTTGATCGACCGTTGGTTTCTTCGGCTTTTGGTCCGACTCTGCCGCCCGCGTCGCCAAGCGCTTGGACAGCTTGGCATGGGCCTCGCCGGGTGTCGGCAAGGCCGGTAATTGGTACTTCGCCTGCTTCAGCACGGCCTTGATGACACGGTGCACCAGCAAATCCGGGTAGCGCCGAATCGGGCTGGTGAAGTGCGTGTAAGCCTCGTAGGCCAAGCCAAAATGGCCGTTGTTCATCGGCGTATAAATCGCCTGCGACATGGAGCGCAGCAGCATCGAATGAATTTGCTGGGCGTCAGGGCGGTCCTTGGTCGCCAAAGCGATCGACTGAAACTCGCCAGGCAGCGGATCTTCACTGATGGTCAGCCCCAAGCCGATGGCTTTCAGGTAGCTGCGAAGCGTGTCTTTTTTCTCAGGCGTCGGGCCTTCATGCACGCGGAACAAGCCGACATGCTTGCTCTGGGCAATGAAGTCCGCCGAGCAGACGTTGGCCGACAGCATGGCTTCTTCGATCAAGCGGTGCGCCACATTGCGGGTGCGCGGCACGATTTTTTCAATACGGCCCGCGTCATCACAAATGATCTGGGTTTCGGTGGTTTCGAAATCCACCGCACCGCGAACGCCGCGCTCTTTCAGCAGCGCTTGGTAAACGTCATGCAAGTCCAGCAGGTGCGGCACCAGCGCTTTGCGCTGCGCAGCTTCGGGGCCGCGCGTGTTGGCCAAAATCGCCGCCACTTCGGTGTACGTGAAACGGGCGTGACTGAACATCACAGCCGGGTAAAACTGATACGCGTGAACTTCGCCTTTGGCGGTGATCAGCATGTCGCAAACCATGCACAAGCGCTCAACGTTCGGGTTCAGTGAACACAGGCCGTTAGAGAGTTTTTCCGGCAGCATGGGGATCACGCGGCGCGGAAAATACACGCTGGTAGCCCGCTCATAGGCATCAATGTCAATCGCGCTGCCCGTCTCTACATAGTGGCTGACATCGGCAATCGCCACCAGCAAACGCCAGCCCTTGCCGCGGCCGACTTTGGCCGGTTCGCAGTACACGGCGTCATCGAAGTCGCGGGCGTCTTCGCCGTCAATCGTCACCAGCGCAATGTCGGTCAGGTCGACGCGGCCTTGCTTGTCGATGGGGCGCACGGCGTCGGGCAAAGCGCGCGCCAGCGCCAAAGCTTCATCGCTGAACTCATGCGGGACGCCATATTTGCGCACGGCGATCTCGATTTCCATGCCAGGGTCGTCAACTTCTCCCAGCACTTCTTTGACACGCCCGGCCGGTTGACCGAACAGCGCAGGCGGCTCGGTCAACTCGACCACGACCACCTGCCCCGGCTTGGCCGTGCCGGTGGCGCCTTTGGGAATGAGGATGTCTTGACCGTAGCGCTTGTCTTCGGGGGCCACCAGCCAGACGCCGCTTTCATGCAGCAAACGACCAATGATCGGATTCGGCGAGCGCTCGATGATCTCGGTGACACGGCCCTCGGGCCGATTTTTGCGGTCATGGCGCACGATCCGGGCTTTGACCCGATCTTTGTGCAGAACCGCGCGCATTTCATTCGGTGGCAGGTAAATATCGGCCTCGCCGTCATCGCGTTGAACAAAGCCGTGGCCGTCACGGTGACCCGAAACGGTGCCTTCAAATTCGGCCAACAGGCTTGAAACCTGGCTCGAAGGGTGTTGAGTTGTTTTGATAAGTAATCTCTTTCATGAGATGGTCAATGAAAATAAAGTGTCTTTTCAACTGTCGCAAAAATTACGCCAGTACAGCCATCAGCATAAGCCATGGACGTTACAAACCGGAACATGGCTAATTGCTGAATTTTTTTGAGCGGCTTATTCAACAAGTCACTTTAGGCATGGTACAGTGCTAGCTGTGCCCGGGTGGCGGAATTGGTAGACGCGCACGGTTCAGGTCCGTGTATCGCAAGATGTGGAGATTCGAGTTCTCTCCCGGGCACCAAAGATACTCAAACGTTAAAAAGCCGCTGTTTTCAGCGGCTTTTTAACGTTCTGGCCGGACTTTTCAGCCCGGCTTCTGCTGCGCCGTCAGACCGGCACAGCGACCAAGTCATGGCCTTGCGTGCCGACAATACGGGCGCGGGTGAACTCACCGACCTTCAATGTCTTGCTGATCTTTTCAGGTGGCAGCAACTTCACCGTACCGTCAATTTCCGGCGCATCTGCATAGCTGCGGCCAATGCCGCCTTTGCGGCCCAGAGCCGGCGCCGAGTCCACCAGCACCTGCATGGTGGCACCGACACGCTCTTGCAATTTTTGGCTGGAGACTTCTTCAGCCACGGCCATGAAACGGGCACGGCGTTCTTCGCGCAGTTCCAGCGGCAACATGCCCGGAATGTCATTGGCTGTCGCACCCGCCACCGCGCTGTAGGCAAAGCAACCGGCGCGGTCAATGCGGGCTTCTCGCATGAAGTCGAGCAAATGACTGAATTCGGCCTCGGTCTCACCCGGAAAGCCAGCAATAAAGGTGCTGCGGATGACGATCTCAGGACACATCTCGCGCCAACGCGCAATGCGTTCCAAGTTTTTCTCGCCACTGGCAGGCCGTTTCATGCGTTTGAGCACATCCGGGTGGCTGTGCTGCAAGGGCACGTCAAGGTAAGGCAAGACCAGGCCCGTGGCCATGAGGGGGATTACCTCGTCGACACTCGGGTACGGATAAACATAGTGCAGGCGAACCCAGGCACCGTAGGGTTCGGCCAACTCGCCCAGTGTTTTGACCAGTTCCAGCATGCGGGTTTTGACCGGTTTGCCGTCGAAAAATCCGGTACGGTACTTCACATCAACACCGTAAGCCGAGGTGTCCTGGCTGATCACCAGCAGTTCTTTAACGCCACCTTCGAACAAGGCCCTGGCCTCGACCAGCACATCACCAATAGGCCGCGAGACAAGGTCGCCGCGCATCGACGGAATGATGCAAAAAGTGCAGCGATGATTGCAGCCTTCGCTGATCTTCAGGTAGGCGTAATGCCGCGGCGTCAGCTTGATGCCGGCGACGCCGAATGAATTGGGCACCAAATCGACGAATGGGTCATGTGGCTTGGGCAGGTTCAGGTGCACCGCGTCCATCACCTCTTGGGTGGCGTGCGGTCCTGTCACGGCCAGCACGCTCGGGTGCATCTGCTTGACGAGGTTGCCACCGGCCTCACCGGCCTTGGCACCCAAACAGCCCGTGACGATGACTTTGCCATTGGCTGCGAGTGCTTCGCCGATGGTGTCCAGACTCTCGCGAACAGCGTCGTCGATGAAACCGCATGTGTTGACGATCACCAGATCGGCGCCTTCAAAGGTCTTGGAGGTCTCGTAACCTTCAGCGCTCAGCTGGGTCAGGATCAATTCGGAATCGGTCAAGGCCTTAGGACAGCCGAGGCTGACGAATCCGACGCGGGGTGCGGATTTGGGGGCGGTTGACAAAAGGGGGGCCACTGGTGTGGCCTGGGTGCCGGTAAGGATTTCGCTCATCCTCGTATTGTCTCAGAGGCGGCTGATTCGAGTGTTCGTCAGAATTGCAGCTAGAGTCACCTCACCGGATCCTTTTAAAATCAAGCAAAAAAGCGCTACGCAGATCCCGAACCGTCCACAAAATAAGGAACCCCATGATTCTCGAACTCGCCGACATTCGTATTCATCCCGGCCAACAGACGGCTTTCAAGGAAGCCATCGAACGGGGTCTGCGCACCGTGATTTCGGGTGCCCATGGTTTCAATGGTTTCAAGCTGAACAAAGGGATCGAGAATCCAGAGCGCTACGTGCTGCAGATTTTCTGGGCCACGCTGGAAGACCACACCGTGGGATTTCGGGATTCGCCAGCCTTTGCCAACTGGCGGGCGATTGTCGGTCCCTTCTTCGCCGCACCGCCGGTGGTCGAACACTTTGAACTGCTGCTGAAATCGGAGTGATCGGGCTCCTACCGACGTCAAGCTGCGCTACATTAATTTAAACCGTCCGGCGCATGTCGCACTGGGCATACATCAAGAAGAAAGAGTCTCATGAGTTTTGTTTTCACGCCTCCTGCGACGGTTTCCGTCCCCGTCGTCGGACTGACTGAGCGATTTCCTGTGAACCGCGTTTACTGCGTCGGTCGCAACTATGAAGAGCACGCCAAAGAAATGGGTTTCACCGGTCGTGAGCCACCGTTCTTTTTTCTCAAGCCCGCCAATGCTTTGGTAGTGATTGAGGAGGGCCAGACCGGCGTCATGCCCTACCCTAGCCTGACAAAAAATTTCCACCATGAAATCGAGCTGGTGGTGGCGATTGGCACTGGCGGTAAAAACATCAAGGCGGCCGATGCCATGAAGCACATCTACGGCTATGCCGTGGGCCTTGACATGACGCGCCGTGACCTGCAAAACGAAGCCAAAAAGCTCGGTCGCCCCTGGGACATCGGCAAAGGCTTTGATCACTCTGCACCGATCGGCCCGATCACCCGTGCAGCGGATGCTGGCGACATCGAAAATGCGGAACTCTTTGTGCAAGTTAATGGCCAAGACCGCCAGCGCAGCGACACCTCTAAACTGATTTGGAATATCGCCGAAAGCATCGAGCACCTGTCCGCGGCATGGGAGCTGCAACCCGGCGACCTGATCATGAGCGGCACACCTGCTGGCGTCGCAGCCGTGGTGTCGGGCGACACCTTGGTCGGTGGCGTGGCGGGTATCGGCACGTTGACCGTCAAAGTCAGCTGAGGCTGAGCGTGAATGCCTGCCAATAATTCCCCGGAGTGGCCGCCTTGAAAACTTTTCACACACTAGCCAAGCTGTTCGCTATCCTGGCTGGATTGCTAATGACATTCATCACGCTCATGACCTGCTGGAGTGTGATCGGGCGCAACCTTTTTGACACGTCTTTGATCGGTGACTTTGAACTCACCGGCTTAGCGACCGGTGCGGCCATCGCGCTGTTCATGCCTTACTGCCAAGCCAAGCGCGGGAATATCATTGTGGATTTTTTCACATCCAAAGTCAGTGAGAAAAACCAAGCGGGACTCGATAGATTCGGCGCGCTGCTCTTGGCGCTGTTGTTTGCTTTGCTCGCTTGGCGAACAACCCTCGGTGGGCTGAACTCTTTCAACACACAATCAGAATCACAAATTCTCGGTTTTCCGGTATGGACGGTGTACGCGTCAATGGTGCCGCCTTTTGTGCTGACCGCCCTGATTGGTTTAGGTCAAATGATCTTTGGCCTAGACGCCGGTGACACCGATGCAGTTGATGTCGGGGAGATGCACTCATGAGCCCGCTCATATTGGCTCTGCTGATCTTCGGCATCATGCTGGTCTTCATGGCCATTCGGGTGCCTATTGCGGTGTCCATGTTTGTGGCTGGCGCTGCCGGCTACGTCATGCAAACCGGCTGGGGACCGTTTTCAAACTTCTTGAACGCGCAAGCCTTTGCGCGTTTTGCCAGCTACGACCTGTCGGTCATTCCCCTCTTCATCCTGATGGGGCATTTCGCCACGCAGGGCGGCATCAGCAAAGCCCTGTTCCAATTTGCCGCCGGAGTCATGGGTGGTTTCAGGGGCGGATTGGCCATGGCGGCGGTGCTGGCCAGCGCGGCGTTTGGCGCGATCTGCGGCTCGTCAGTGGCCACAGCGGCGACCATCACTGGCGTCGCCCTGCCGGAGATGAAACGCCACGGCTACTCAGGCCGGCTGGCCACCGGCACGCTGGCAGCGGGCGGCACCCTTGGCATCCTGATTCCACCTTCTGTGCCACTGGTCATCTACGCGATTTTGACCGAGCAAAACATCGCTAAATTGTTTGCCGCGGCGATGGTTCCAGGCATCATCGCCATGCTCGGCTACATGGTGGCGATTGGCATTTATGTTCGACTGGTCCCCGGGCAAGCGCCTGAGGTCGACCCCCATCGTCCTAAGCTGACGCTGGCATCTTTGATGGGAATCATCCCCATCGGTATCAT
This sequence comes from Comamonadaceae bacterium, assembly GCA_947374505.1. Taxonomy (GTDB): domain Bacteria; phylum Pseudomonadota; class Gammaproteobacteria; order Burkholderiales; family Burkholderiaceae_C; genus Polaromonas. The sequence continues at coordinate 9,296 of CANCCE010000083.1, forward strand.
CTTTGTGATTGTTTTTGGTGGCATTTATGGCGGCGTTTTCACGCCCACTGAAGGCGCAGCAGTGGGTGCTGCAGCGACCTTTTTAGCGGCCATGCTGAAACGCGAAATCACTTGGGCCAAATTCAAGTTGTGCTTTTACGCGACTGCCAGCAGTTCCGCCATGATCTTTCTGATCTTCATCGGCGCCGACCTGATGAACTCAGCCTTGGCCCTGACGCAGGTGCCGAACCAGTTGGCCAGTTTGGTCGGCGGCTGGGGGTTGTCGCCGCTGATGGTCGTCACCGCCATCTTGCTGTTCTATGTCGTGCTCGGCGCAGTGATGGACGAACTCTCGATGTTGCTGCTGACCATCCCGATCTTTTTCCCGATGGTCATCGGTATGGACTTTGGCATGCCAAGGGAATCGGTGGCTATTTGGTTTGGCATCATGGTACTGATGACCGTCGGCTTCGGACTTTTGGCACCGCCTGTCGGCCTCAACGTTTACGTCGTCAACGGCCTCGCCAAAGACGTCCCGATTGGCGAAAGCTACAAAGGCGTGATGCCCTTTTTGATCAGCGATGCCCTGCGCACGACCCTGCTGCTGTTTTTCCCTGGCGTCTCACTGTGGCTGGTCAAGTACGTCTCATAACCCTAGGGCTTCTACCCCTTCTCAAAATGCCCGCTTTACCGTAAGTTACCCGCATCAATTCACAGGAGACCTTCAAAATGATTCAAAGACGCACCCTTCTGAAGACTGGCGCAGCCGCTGCCCTTGGTGCGCCAGCCCTGTCCGGGCTGGCCCAGCAGTCGGTCACACTCAAGTTTCACACCTTCATGTCCCCGCAGTCGGGCGTCTGGCTCGGCATGCACAAGCCGTGGATGGCCAAGGTTGAAAAAGAATCCGGCGGACGCATTAAATTTGAAGCCTATCCGGCCATGCAACTGGGCGGCACGCCGGTGCAACTGTACGACCAAGCCAAAGACGGTGTGGTCGACGTGGTCTGGACGCTGCCCGGCAACACCGCAGGCCGGTTCCCGCGCGTCGAGGTGTTTGAGTTGCCGTTCATGATGACCAACGCCGAAGCCACCTCCAAAGCTTACTGGGAGTACGTGCAAACGGTCGCGGCAGACGAATTCAAAGACACCCAAGTGATCGCGCTGCAGGTGCATGGGCCCGGCGTGATTCACACCGCCGACAAACCCGTCAAGTCGGTGGCTGACATGCGCGGACTCAAGCTGCGGGCACCGACACGACAAGTCACCAAGCTGCTTGGCGTTCTGGGGGCTATTCCCGTGGGCATGTTGCTGCCCGGTATTCCTGACGCGCTGAGCAAAGGCACCATCAATGGCTGCGCCATCCCTTGGGAAGTCGTACCAGCAGTCAAGGTGCAAGAGCTGACCAAGTTCCACGCCGAGTTCGACCCGGCTGGCGGCAGCCTCTACACCACCACCTTCATCATGACGATGAACAAGGCCAAGTACAACTCGCTGTCGCCCGATCTGAAAAAGATCATCGACAACAACTCCGGCATGGCAACATCGGCTTGGCTGGGCAAGGCGCAACAGGCCAATGACATTCCAGGCCGAAAATCAGCGGCTGACCGTGGTAATTCCATTTACACGGTGAGCCAGGCTGAAGCACAGGAATTCCGCCGCAAGTCCCGCGCCGTCGAGGTTGAGTGGGTGCAAGACATGGACAAGCGCGGCTTTGACGGCAAAAAACTGCTGGACACTGCACGCAGCCTGATCGAAAAACACACGAAAACAACCAAGGCCTG
>CANCCE010000084.1 GCA_947374505.1 Comamonadaceae bacterium
CCAAAGGCCAAGGCAGCTGCCGTCGGCTCATTGATGATGCGCTTGACATCCAGGCCGGCAATGCGGCCAGCGTCTTTGGTGGCTTGACGCTGTGCATCGTTGAAGTAGGCCGGCACGGTGATGACGGCTTCGGTGACCGCTTCGCCCAAATAGTCTTCAGCAGTTTTCTTCATCTTGCGCAAGATGTCGGCGCTGACCTGTTGAGCCGAGAGTTGCTTGTCATGCACTTGCACCCAAGCGTCACCGTTGTCGGCCGCCACAATTTTGTAAGGCATCAGGTCGATGTCTTTTTGTACTTCTTTTTCAGCGAATTTGCGGCCGATCAGACGCTTGACCGCATACAGGGTGTTGCGCGGGTTGGTGACCGCTTGGCGTTTGGCCGAAGCGCCCACCAGCACGTCGCCACCTTCTTGGTAAGCGACGATGGACGGCGTCGTGCGCGCGCCCTCAGAGTTTTCAATGACGCGGGGCGTGTTGCCCTCCATGACGGAAACGCAGCTGTTGGTGGTTCCGAGGTCAATGCCGATGATTCTTCCCATGATGCTCAACTCCTGTTATTTTTAATCGATGCCGCCGTCAAAACACCCCGACTTCAGGGCTTGCTCATCTGGCGATGTAACTGCTTGTGTGCGGCTATGAAGCTGACTTAAGGTTAAGTGCTGAAACTTCAAGACCCTGTTCACTGGCTTATTTTTAAAGGTCGCTTATTTAGGCGCGGCGACCGTGACCAGCGCTGGCCGCAGCACTCGGTCTGCAATGAGATAGCCCTTTTGCAAGACCATGACCACGGTGTTCGCCTCTTGTGTTGACTCAGCCGGCAACGGCACCATGCTGATGGCTTGGTGCTGGTGCGGATCGAACTTGGTGCCGGCGGCAGGGTCGATGGCCATCACGCGGTTGCGCTCCAGCGCACTCTTGAGTTGCTTCAACGTGGCTTCTGTGCCTTCGCGGATTTGCTCGGCATTGGCTTCTTTGAGCTGCAGACCGGCTTCGAGGCTGTCGGCAACCGGCAGCAGACTTTCCGCAAAACTCTCCAGCGCAAATTTACGGGCCTTCGAGATTTCTTCATCAGCCCGGCGACGGGCATTCTCTGCTTCAGCTTTGGCGCGCAAGTAGCTGTCGGCCAGTTCGGTATTTTTGGCCTGCAGGGCTAAAAATTCGGCCTGAAGGGCTGGCAACGCCTCCATGGCATCGACTTCATTGGCAGCTTGCGCCGCTTCGAGTTCTTCCGGGCTCGGAGCGCCGGTCAAGGTTTGATTTTGTGCGTTTGAGTTGTTTTGGGGCATGGGAACTTGATGAGAAATGCAATCAGACAGGGCAATTGGGGGTGCCAAGGCCCTTTTCAAGACAAGGGATTGAGGAACAAGCAAAAAGTCTCAGCGACTTGTTGGCTGGCTACTGGTTGACTTGCTGGTTTTTTTGACTGGGGTGATTTTGGCCTGACTGGCAGACCACTTGCCAGCGAAAAGAGGGAGCTCGTTGAGGCGTTTCAGGAGTTCAGCGCCCATGGCTGTGACCACATAACCGTTGCCATCATGAATCAGCAGGCTGGCAGCACGAAGCTCTTTGATGCGGGTGTTCAGGGTGTTCGGTGTGATGTGCCCGATGCTGTCTTGCAGCAGGCGAAACGTCTGCGGGTGTCCGTCTTTGAGGGCCCACAAAACGCGCAAAGCAAAACGTGCTTCTAACAATTCCAGCAGCTGACTCACTGCCGTGTTTTCTTTGGCACCCATCGAACTCATCCTCTTAGCGTCTTCTTTTTTAATGTGTGCCAAAGCGACTCTGAGCCCACTCTTGCGCCATGAATATAACGCAGTTTGGGGGTGCTATCGGTGAGTTGCTACTTGTTTTGTAGCTTAAGGGCGAATGGGTCTGGGGCCTTCCGGTGAATCTCCTGATTGACAAGGGTCAATTCATCGGCGTAGGCCCGTGTCTCAGACGGTTCGTTCAATGCGGCTGCCGCGTAATATAGGTGCTTGTCGCTCAAACAAAATATTTAATTTTTCAAAGACAGAAACTTGCCATGACACCAACTGTTCCTTACCAATCGTTTCCCAACAGCTTCAAAAGAGATTTGTTGGCGGGTAAAAAACTCATCGGTTGCTGGTCATCTCTGGCCAGTCCCATCACGGCCGAAGTGTTGGGGTTGGCGGGATTTGACTGGATTTTGCTGGACGGCGAACATTCGCCCAACGATGTCAGCACCTTCATTCCGCAACTGATGGCATTGAAGGACAGCCCAACAGCACCGATCGTGCGCCCCTCTTGCAACAGCGCCGTCGAACTTAAAAGACTGCTGGATGCGGGCTTTTACAACTTTCTCGTGCCTTTCGTCGAAAGCGCAGAAGAGGCACGCAGTGCGGTCGCTGCCACGCGCTATCCGCCGCAAGGCATTCGTGGGGTGGCCGTGTCACAGCGCAGCAATCGCTATGGCTCTATTCCTGACTATTTGAAAAACATCAATGAGCATATCTGCGTGATGGTGCAAATTGAGAGTCTTGCGGGCGTGGCCGCAGTCAAAGACATTGCCGCAATAGACGGTGTTGACTCGATCTTTGTTGGTCCGTCTGACTTGTCTGCTGCGCTGGGGCATCTGGGCAATTCTGCGCACCCCGAGGTTCAAGCCGTGATCGCTCAAGTGTTTGCCGATGTCAAGGCTGCCGGCAAACCGGTCGGCATTCTGGCGCCCGTAGAGGCCCAAGCCCGCAACTACTTGGCGATGGGCGCGACCTTTGTCGGCGTTGGCAGCGACCTCGGCACTTTCCGCAGCGCCACGCAAGCTTTGTGCGATCGTTATCGCGACTGAGTGGCAACGCATGTCACGCATTTTTTAAACTGACACAGGAGTATTTGAATGAGCACCATTGGATTCATCGGCTTGGGCATCATGGGCGCGCCCATGGCCGCGCATTTGATCAAAGCAGGGCATGAGGTTTTCCTCAACACCCGCAGCAAAATACCGGCTGATCTGTTGACCGGCAGCGCCACCGCCTGTGCCTCTCCGCGTGAAGTGGCCGAGCGCGCGGACATTATTTTCATGATGCTGCCAGACACGCCGGATGTCGAAAAAGTGTTGTTTGGTGAAAACGGTGTCGGCGCCGGATTGTCCAAAGGCAAAACGGTGGTCGACATGAGTTCGATCTCGCCGATGGACACCAAGACCTTCGCCCAAAAGATCAATGCGCTGGGTGCTGACTATCTGGACGCACCCGTCTCCGGCGGTGAAGTCGGTGCCAAGGCCGCCAGCCTGACCATCATGGTCGGCGGGCCTGATGCAGTGTTCGAACGCGTCAAGCCGCTGTTTGAGTTGATGGGCAAAAACATCACGCTGGTCGGTGGCAACGGCGATGGCCAAACCTGCAAGGTCGCGAACCAGATCATCGTGGCGTTGAACATCGCTGCCGTAGGCGAGGCGCTGCTGTTTGCCAGCAAGGCGGGTGCTGATCCGGCCAAAGTGCGTCAGGCGCTGATGGGTGGTTTTGCGGCCTCACGCATTTTGGAAGTGCATGGCGAGCGAATGATCAAGCGCACGTTTGCGCCGGGCTTTCGCATTGGCTTGCATCAAAAAGACCTGAACTTGGCGCTGAACGGAGCGCGGGCTTTGGGCGTCGCGCTGCCGCAAACGGCCGGTGCGGCGCAACTGATGCAAGTCTGCAGTGCCAACGGCATGCAGGACCTGGACCATTCCGCCTTGGTGCGCTCACTCGAATTGATGGCGAACCACCAGGTCGCTGAGGGCTGAGCCTTTTTACATGCCGCTGTAGTTGGGTCCGCCGCCACCTTCTGGCGTGACCCAGACGATGTTTTGCGTCGGGTCTTTGATGTCGCAGGTTTTGCAGTGCACGCAGTTTTGCGCGTTGATTTGCAGCCGGTCGGTGTCGTCCGGGTTCTTCACGTACTCGTAGACACCGGCCGGGCAGTAACGGCTTTCAGGGCCGGCGTAGGTGGCTAAGTTGATGCTGACTGGCACGCTGGCATCTTTCAGTGTCAGGTGCGCGGGCTGCTGTTCTTCGTGGTTGGTGTTCGAGACAAACACCGAACTCAGGCGGTCGAAGGTGATCTTGTTGTCCGGCTTCGGGTAGACGATGGGTTGGCACTCCGCCGCCGGTTTCAGCATGAGGTGGTCGGCTTGGGTGCGGTGTATCGTCCACGGCGGGCTCTGGATGCCCAGACGCGGCAGCAGCCACTGCTCGATACCGGTCATGAACGAGCCCATGTACAAACCTTTTTTGAACCAGGCTTTGAAGTTGCGTGACTGATTCAATTCCTTGGCCAGCCAGCTCTTGGCGTAGGCCGCCGGGTAGGCGCTGAGTTCGTCGTGTTGGCGGCCATTCGTCACCGCGGCGTAAGCCGCTTCAGCGGCCAGTTTGCCGGTTTTGATGGCGGCGTGGCTGCCCTTGATGCGCGCTGCATTGAGGTAACCGGCTTCGCAGCCGATCAAGGCACCACCCGGGAACACTGTCTTTGGCAAACTCAAGGCACCGCCGGCTGTGATGGCGCGCGCACCGTAGCTGATGCGCTTGCCGCCTTCAAGGTATTGGCGAATCGCAGGATGCGTTTTCCAGCGCTGCATTTCTTCAAACGGGCTGAGGTACGGGTTGCTGTAGTCCAGTCCGGTGACCAGCCCGAGCGTGACCTTGTTGTCTTCCAGGTGGTACATGAAACCGCCGCCATAAGTGTCGGACTGCATCGGCCAACCGGCGGTGTGCACGACCAGGCCGGCTTTGTGTTTGGCCGGGTCAATTTCCCACAGTTCTTTGATGCCGAGCGCGTAGGCTTGCGGGTCTTTGCCGGCGTCCAGTTTGAAGCGGCTGATCAATTGGCGACCCAAATGACCGCGCGCACCTTCGGCAAAGACGGTGTACTTGCCGTGCAGTTCCATGCCAAGTTGGAAGTTCTCGCCAGGCTCGCCGGTTTTGCTCACACCTAGATTGCCGGTGGCCACGCCTTTGACCGAGCCGTCTTCGTTGTAAAGCACTTCAGCGGCCGCAAAGCCGGGGAAAATTTCAACGCCTAGATTTTCGGCTTGCTGCGCCATCCAGCGCACCACATTGCCCAGACTGACGATGTAGTTGCCTTTGTTGTGCATGCAGTCAGGGACTAAAAACCCCGGCGTTTTGGTGCTGCCTTGTTCGCTTAAAAACAGCACTTCATCCGACGTGACGGGCTGGTTCAGAGGTGCGCCCAGCGCCTTCCAGTCGGGGATCAATTCGGTCAAGGCTTTTGGGTCCATCACTGCGCCCGAGAGAATGTGCGCGCCGGGTTCAGAGCCTTTTTCCAGCACCACGACAGAAATTTCCGTGCCTTTTTCTGCTGCCAATTGTTTCAGGCGAATCGCCGCGGCCAAGCCGCCGGGGCCACCGCCGACCACCACCACGTCATAGTCCATGGCTTCGCGGGGACCGAATTGGGCCAGGATGTCTTCGTTGTTCATGCGGTGGGGGCTCCGTGATAATTGAGTTGTAACGTTGTCGGTCAGGCTGATGGTCGGGTTTCGCCGGCATCTAACAATCAATTTATTATGCCGCCGCGCACGTGTTGGTCACTTTGGCCGCCAGCCACCCATCAAGGCACACACATGAAGATCGAGATTCCTGAACGTAAAAAGCTGGTTTATGAGATGCGCATCCCGATTCGCTGGGGCGATATGGACGCGATGGGGCACCTGAATAACACCTCTTACTTCCGTTACATGGAGACCATTCGCATTGACTGGATGCGCAGCATTGGCGGCATGCCGGATCCGGCCGGCGAAGGGCCGGTCATCGTCAATGCCTTTTGCAATTTCTACAAGCAGCTTGAATACCCGGGCGATGTGTTGATCAAGATGTACGTGAGCGACCTGGCGCGCACCACGTTTGAAACTTGGGCCACGATGGAGCGGGTAGATCAATCCGGTGTGATGTACGCCGCCGGTGGCGCGACCACCATCTGGGTCGACTTCCCTGCGCAAAAAGCCAAGACTTTGCCTGACCACATCCGGAAATGGATCTCAGGCGGCGATTGATCCGGCTGAAAAACGGCCACGCAGGTAGGCCACAATTTTGTCGGAATCGTAAAGCCACTGGGTGCCGCCAGCGGCGTCTGTGATTCTCAAACAGGGCACTTTGGCGAGGCCGCCGCCTTGCCGTAACGCCTCCCGGTCACTGCCTTCGGGTTGCGCGTCAATGCGTTGAATGGGCAAAGTTAAACGTCGCATTTCCTGGCGAACTTTCATGCAAAAAGGGCAGGTCTTGTAGTGATAAAGAACCAAGCTGTCACATTGCTGGTCGATGAGGCCTTGCTCAGTCTGCGGTCGGATTAATCCAACGGGTCGGGTCACCCGTTCTTTGAACAACATCACCGGGCCCAGGATGATGCGCAGAGTTTTAAAAAATGAGCGGATTAAAAATTTCATGCGTGATGTTAATCGCACGGGCGCGGTCTTCATTTGATTTTCGGAATCCGGCCCATCACATAAAACTCTGGGTTCGGTTGCATATTGCTGAAGCTTGCCATTCTGTTTGAGAGTCCAAAAAAAGCCGTGATGGCGGCTATGTCCCAAGCATCTTCGTCAGTGAAACCGTGCGCTTGCAACGTTTCGAAGTCAGCATCCGTTATCTCGTGCGAGCGCTCGCAAACTTTCATCGCAAAATCGAGCATGGCTTTCTGGCGCGGACTGATGTCGGCCTTGCGGTAATTCACCGCCACTTGATCTGCCACCAGCGGTTTTTTTTCATAAATCCGCAGGATCGCGCCATGTGCCACCACGCAATACAGACAGTGGTTGGCTGCGCTGGTGGTGGTCACGATCATTTCGCGATCGCCCTTGGTGAGCGAGCCCATCGGGTTGCCACCTTCTTCTTTGATCATCAGGGCATCGTGGTACGCAAAGAAGGCGCGCCATTCGGCCGGGCGCCGTGCTAAAGCCAGAAAGACGTTGGGCACAAAGCCGGCCTTTTCCTGTACGGCCAGAATTTTGAGCCGGATGTCTTCAGGCAAATCTCTCAGTTCAGGCATTGGGAAGCGGGTCATACAGGGGATCTCCATTCGTTTGTGAATCAGCCGGTCGTAGGTTAAGTCATCCTGCCAACAGTTTATGCACCAGATCGGCTGTGGTCGAGGCCTTGTATTTGCGCATCAAACGCGCCCGGTAAACTTCTACCGTGCGGTGGCTGATGACGAGGGCGCGGCCAATTTCTTTCGAGGTCAGCCCGCCCATCAGGTGTGCGGCCACTTCGCGTTCACGGGCGGTGAGTTCGGCTGTGACGGGCCGCCTTGAACTCAGGTCCTCAAAGGTCCAGATGCCGGCTTCGTGGGGTGCGTCCCGGTTCAGGGTTCTGCCGGTCACGTGGCACCAGAATGTGTCGTCCTTGAAACGGCCACCCACGCGCTTCATGATGCGGTCGTCGGCGTAGACGCCGCTGGCATTCAGGATCGGCGTCAGGCGGGCACCAGTGCGCTCGTACTCGGCGGCGCTGGGGTAAAGTGCCTTGAACGATTGACCCACCAACTCGTCTCGTGCGGCACCAAACATCTCGCAGACATGCTGATTGCAGTCGACGATGGTGCGGTTTCGCGACAACACCAAGCCCACGGGTGCCAAGTCAAAAGCCAGTTGGTAATCCACGTCCATCGGGCAAACCTTTAAGGAAAACTACGTAATGCGTTACGTAGTATCGTAATAGCTCTGCTGTGCGGCTGAATCACGGCTTTGCAGCCTCAACTGGAGACACCTTTGAATAAAATATTTCCCTCGGCCGAAGCGGCCATTCAGGACGTCGTCAAGGACGGCCTGCTCTTGGCGGTCGGTGGTTTTGGTCTGTGCGGCATTCCTGAAGCGCTGATCGAGGCGCTGAAACAAAGCCAAGTTAAAAACCTCACCGTGATTTCCAACAACGCCGGTGTTGACGGCTTCGGCCTCGGCAAATTGCTAGAGACGCGGCAGATCAAGAAAATGATTTCAAGCTACGTCGGCGAGAACAAAGAGTTTGAGCGTCAGTACCTCGCCGGCGAGCTGGAGTTGGAGTTCACCCCGCAGGGCACGCTGGCTGAAAAGCTGCGCGCTGGCGGTGCGGGTATTCCTGCGTTTTTCACCAAAACCGGCGTCGGTACCTTGGTGGCTGAAGGCAAAGAAATACGCGAGTTCGATGGCGAAAACTACATCATGGAGCGCTCCTTGATTCCTGAAGTCTCGTTTGTCAAAGCGCATACCGCTGACAAGTCAGGCAACCTGCGCTTTCGTTTGACGGCCCGCAACTTCAATCCGGCTGTGGCCATGGCTGGCAAGTTGTGCATTGTCGAGGTCGAGGAAATCGTCGAGCTGGGTGAACTCGCCCCTGACGACATTCATTTGGCCGGCATTTACGTGCACCGCATCGTGCTGAATGCGAACCCTGAAAAGCGCATCGAAAAACGCACGGTGACTGCATCGACCAACAATCCAACAGGAGCCTGACATGGCGTGGACTCAAGACCAAATGGCCGCCCGTGCGGCCCAAGAACTCGAAGACGGCTTTTATGTCAACCTCGGCATCGGCATCCCGACGCTGGTAGCCAACTTTGTGTCCAAAGACATCGAAGTCTGGCTGCAGTCTGAAAACGGCATGCTCGGTATCGGTGCTTTTCCGACTGAAGACCAGGTCGATGCTGACTTGATCAACGCGGGTAAGCAAACCGTCACCACCATTCCAGGCTCCTCGATCTTCGGCACGCAAGACAGCTTTGCGATGATCCGTGGCGGCAAGATCAACTTGTCCATCCTTGGCGCGATGCAGGTCAGCGAGCAGGGCGACTTGGCGAACTGGATGATCCCCGGCAAGATGGTCAAAGGCATGGGCGGTGCCATGGATTTGGTGGCCGGCGTCAAACGCGTGATCGTGTTGATGGAACACGTTGCCAAAAAGAAAGACGGCACCGAAGACATGAAAATTTTGACCCAATGCACGCTGCCACTGACAGGGCTCGGCGTGGTCGACCGCATCATCACCGATCTGGCTGTCATGGATGTGACACCGCAAGGCTTGAAAGTGATGGAGATGGCACCCGGCGTGACGCTGGAGCTGTTGCAGTCAAAGACGGGTGTGAGGCTGATTTAAAAGCAGTCTTGCAGACGAAAACAAGGCCATCATCGGTGAAAATGATGGCCTTGTTCAAAGTCATCGCCGCCTCCGGCATCCCATCAGAATCAATCGCCATACATGTCCAAACTTAAACTCACTTTCGGCTGCTGGAACTACGACCGCACCCGGGCCCTCATGGACGGCAGCGTTCAACCTGACGGCATCGACCTGAACTACCTCAACATGCCCGTCGAGGAAACCTTCTTTCGGATGCTGCGGCACAAGGAATTCGATGTGGCCGAGATGTCACTGTCGTCTTACACCGTGTCGATGTTCAATCCGGCGCGGCCATTCGTGGCCATTCCTGTTTTCCCTTCGCGGTTTTTCCGGCATTCCTGCATTTACGTCAACGCCAAATCCGGCATTCGCGAAGCCAAAGACCTGATCGGAAAACGCGTTGGAAATCCTGAATACCAGATGACTGCCCCGGTCTGGATTCGGGGTATTTTGTCGGACCACTATGGCGTGCCGGTTGACAGCGTGAGCTACTTCACGGGTGGCGAAGAAGAGCCAGGTCGTTCAGAAAAGATCAAGCTCGATTTGCCGTCCAATATCAAGGTGGAGCGCATTGGCCCTGATCAAACGCTGGCGCAGATGCTGCTCGATGGTGAAATCGATGCGCTTTACACCGCGCGCATGCCCTCCAGCTTTTTGAAAGGCGGCGGCAAGGTCGTGCGCTTGTTTGAAGACTACGAGCAAGTCGAGCGTAATTACTTCAAAGAAACCAAGATGTTTCCGATCATGCACACCGTGGCGATTCGCCGAGATGTGTATGAGGCCAATCCCTGGGTCGCCCGCTCGATGATGAAGGCGCTTGAAGAGTCGCAACGCCGAACCTACGATGACCTCTACGAAACAGCGGCGCTCAAGGTCATGTTGCCTTGGCTGACGTCTCACGTTGAGCAGGTCAAACGTGAGATGGGCGAAGACTTCTGGCCATATGGCTTTGAGAAGAATGAAGAAACCTTGCGGACTTTCTTGCGCTACTCCTATGAGCAGGGCCTTTCAAAACATTTGCTCGAACCGCGAGACCTGTTTGCCCCTGAGTCGCTAGAAGCCTTCAAAATTTGAGTCTGGGCTTGAGCGTGTATGTCTGAAACGCATTGGGGGTATTTCCTGTCGGTTGGCGCGTTGTTGCTTTTTTCATCCAGTTTATTGGTCACCAAAGTGGCCTCCAGTCGTATCGGATTGAATCTGGGGTTTCTGGTCGCAACGCTGGTCAATGTGGGATTTGCCGCGTTGGCTCTGGCTTTGGAGTTTGCCCTCCGATCGCATGTCTTTGAATGGAACACGACCGCCTTTTTATTGTTCGCTGCTGCAGGCGGCTTTGCGACCTATCTGGGCCGTTGGTTTTTTTACGAATCAGTCGTGCGTTTTGGTCCTGCGCGGGCCAGCATTTTTCAGGTGAGCAGTCCGCTGTTCACGGCCATCATGGCCTGGTTGTTTTTGGATGAACGCCTGAGCTGGGTGGTTGCCGGTGGCATGCTGATGACTCTCTGCGGGCTGGTGCTGGTCAGCTATAAGTCGGGCGTTGTTCCTGAGGCTGGACGCGTGATGGCGTTGGCAGCGCCACGCTTGACCCGGCAGGAGCGCTTGCTTCAGTCGGTCTTTTTACTTGGTTTGTTCAGCTCCGTGGCCTATGCCATCAGCAACGTGCTGCGCGGTTCTGCGATCCGGCTCTGGAATGAGCCTGTCGTCGGTGCATTGACCGGCGCTGTGTTTGGGTTGACCTTGCTCCTGCTCTTCAACGTGAAAAAAGCGGGGTTTATGTCTAGTTTGAGGTCGGCTGACCGGACTGGACTTTGGTTGTTTGCCTTGATCGGTGTGTTCAACATCCTGGGTCAAATGGGGGTCATCGGCGCCATGCGCTTCATCCCGCTCTCAGTCGTCGCATTGATGACGCTGTGCACGCCCATTTTGGTGTTTCCGCTCAGTCATTTATTGTTCAAAGG
>CANCCE010000085.1 GCA_947374505.1 Comamonadaceae bacterium
TGTAGACCGAGCGGTGCGCTTGCTAACGAATTAGCGAACGAACAAATGGTTTTTAACGACCAAAGCGCTTGCGATCGCTTTCCGACAGGTAACGCTTGCGCAGACGAATCGACTTCGGTGTGATTTCAACCAATTCGTCATCCTCAATGAACTCAACGCCGTATTCCAGTGTGCATTCAATCGGTGGCGTGATTTTGATCGCGTCTTCTTTGCCGGACACACGGAAGTTGGTCAGCTGCTTGGTACGTGTGGCGTTGACCACCAGATCGTTGTCACGGCTGTGAATACCGACAATCATGCCTTCGTATACAGGATCATTGGCCTTGACGAACATGCGACCACGGTCGTCGAGCTTACCCAGTGCATAGGTGAAAATTTCACCCGCGTCCATGGAGATCAGTACGCCATTTTTACGGCCACCGATGTCGCCTTTGTGCGGCTCGTAGCAGTCAAAAATGTTGGCAATCAAACCAGAACCGCGCGTCAAGTTCAAGAATTCGTTGGTGAAACCAATCAGGCCACGGGCCGGAATACGGTATTCCAAACGAACGCGACCACGGCCGTCGGATTCCATGTTGACCAGGTCACCCTTGCGCTCGCCAAGTGCTTGCATCACACCACCTTGATGGGTTTCTTCGATGTCAGCTGTGACCAGCTCGATCGGCTCCCACTTCTCGCCGTTGACTTCTTTGATCACCACGCGTGGCTTGGAAACAGCCATCTCGAAGCCTTCACGGCGCATGTTTTCCAAAAGAATAGTCAAGTGCAACTCACCACGACCCATGACTTCAAAAATACCTTCTTCGTCGGTTTCTTTGACGCGCAAAGCGACGTTGTGTTGCAGTTCTTTTTGCAGGCGGTCCCAGATCTGACGGCTGGTGACGTACTTGCCTTCGCGACCGGCCAAGGGGCTGGTGTTGACGCAGAAGTTCATGGTCAACGTCGGCTCATCGACCTTCAACATCGGCAAGGGTGTAGGCGTCACAGGGTCGGTGATCGTCACGCCGATACCGATGTCGTTGATACCGTTGATCAAGACAATTTCACCTGGGCCGGCTTCGTCGGTTTGAACGCGCTCCAAGCCTTGGAATGTGAGCACCTGGTTGATGCGGCCTTTGATGGCTTTACCATCCGGGCCTTCCATCACAACGACGTCCATCATCGGCTTGATCGTGCCCTGCTTGATACGGCCAACGCCGATGCGACCGACGAATGTCGAGAAGTCGAGTGCAGAAATTTGCAGTTGCAGCGGTGCGGCAGGATCGCCGGTTTGCGCCGGCACGTGCTTCAGCACGGTGTCGAACAGGGCCGACATGTCCGGGCCCCACTGCTCGCCTGGTGCGCCCTCTTCCATGGACGACCAGCCATTGATGCCGGAGGCGTAAACGACCGGAAAATCCAGCTGCTCATCGGTGGCTCCGAGTTTGTCGAACAAGTCGAACGCTGCGTTGACGACGAAGTCAGGGCGAGCGCCTGGCTTGTCGACTTTGTTCACCACCAGGATCGGCTTGAGGCCAAGAGCCAAAGCCTTTTTAGTCACGAAACGCGTTTGCGGCATCGGGCCTTCTTGCGCGTCAATCAGCAACACAACGCCGTCAACCATCGACAATGCGCGCTCAACTTCACCACCGAAGTCAGCGTGGCCCGGGGTGTCAACAATGTTGATGTGCGTGCCCTTCCAGGTCACGGCGCAGTTCTTGGCCAAAATCGTGATGCCACGTTCTTTTTCAATGGCGTTGTTGTCCATCACGGTGTCGACGACTTTTTCGTGTTCAGCGAAGGTGCCGGACTGACGCAGCAATTGGTCAACCATGGTGGTCTTACCATGGTCAACGTGGGCGATGATAGCGATGTTACGGATCTGTTTATGACTCATGGGGGGCTTTCTAAAACTTCAAAAACTTTTCTGTCTTGACTGTCTGTTGGGACATCAAGACAAGGCTGGGGGCTCATCGGAATGAAGCGCTGGACCAGCCGATGCCGAATTTGCACTGCCAATGGCGGCGCTCTTCAGCATGTCCTGTACTTCAATGGGGCTGAGCAAACGCTCAGGAATCAACTCGTTGGCGGTCACGTGGGCCGTGCCTAAAAATGCGCGGGGGTCATTGCCAAAAACCTGCACCAAGTCCTGGTTTTCGGCAATCTGTGGGCCCCATTGACCGGCTTCGCCACGGCGAGGCAGACCACTCAAAAAACGGCTGGCATTAACGGCATCCAGGCTGACCGACGGTGCGGCGGAGACCAGCGACTGCGGCGCTAGCAAGCACGCATCACGTTCGGCTTCGCTCATGGCTTCAAGACTTGGCAAACTGACGCATTGGCTGGCGGTGAATCCACCGGTTTCAATGCGCCGTAAAAAACCGAGGTGCGCACCGCAACCAATCGCTTCGCCGATGTCTTCGCCCAGCGTGCGGATGTAAGTCCCCTTGCTGCAACGCACGATGATGCGAATGGCGGCAGGAGCACGGTCATCATGGGCAACGGACATCTGCATCGCGTGAATCACGATGTGCCGCGGCTCTCGCTCGATGATTTCGCCGGCTCGAGCATATTCATAGAGCGCCTTGCCATCTTTTTTGAGCGCTGAATACATGGGTGGAATTTGCGCCTGCGGTCCGCTGAACTGCGCCGTCAATTTTTCAAGCAACACTGCCGTGATCTCAGGCACATCACGGGTTTCAATGACATCGCCCTCAGCATCCGCGGTGGTCGTTTTTTGGCCCAACAGCAAAACGGCTTCATAGGTCTTGTCGGCTTCCAATTGCATCTGACTGAACTTGGTGGCAGCACCAAAGCACAGCGGCAAAACACCCGTCGCCAGCGGATCAAGCGTGCCGGTATGACCGGCTTTTTCCGCGCGCATCAACCACTTGGCCTTTTGCAAGGCCTGATTACTCGACAGACCTATCGGCTTGTCGAGCAGCAGCACGCCATGTACGGGACGTCGCTGAATTTTCTGGCGGGGACTGGAGGTTTGCGTCATATATATCGACAGGCTCGGCGAGTAGGTTTCCCTACACGCTGGGTAGCACCGTTAACCCTGAACCTGTCAAAGGGCAACGGCGCTGGATCAGTCGTCTTGAGCGCGAGAGGAAACCGCCTTGGCTATCAAGGCGTTCATGTCAGAAGCACGTTCAGTCGTTCGGTCAAACAAAAAATGCAGGGTGGGGACGGTGTGGATCATCAGTTTCTTGAACAAACCATTGCGCAGAAAACCTGCGGCTTGGTTCAAGGCTTCTTCACATTCTTTGGGATCACCCACCAACACACTGAAAAATACTTTGGCATGCGCGTAGTCGGGCGTCACTTCAACGGACTGGACCGTGACCATGCCCACTCGTGGATCTTTCAATTCGCGCGCGATCAGCGCCGTCAGATCGCGCTGGATCTGATCTGCCACACGAAAACCGCGGTTGGGAGTAGATGATTTCTTACGCATTTAAAAATAAATATTACCGGGAGGTGGTGACGGTCTCGTGACAGCACAAACTGACACGAGACCGGTGGCCGCTCATACTTTAGGCTTCGAGCGTCCGGGCGACTTCCCTGATTTCAAAGAATTCAAGAATATCGCCAACCTGGATGTCGTTGTAGCCCTTGACGTTCAAACCGCACTCAAAGCCTTCTTTGACTTCGCGTGCATCGTCCTTGAAACGCTTGAGCGAGTCGAGTTCACCCGTGAAGATGACCATGTTTTCGCGTAAGAGTCGCAGACGTGCATTGCGGCGAACGACACCGGCGGTGACCATACAACCCGCAATGGAACCGATCTTGCTGACTTTGAAGACTTGACGAATCTCGGCATTACCGATGACTTCTTCCTTCTTGTCTGGTGTCAACATGCCCGACATCGCGGCGCGCAGTTCGTCAACAGCGTCATAAATGATGTTGTAGTAACGAATTTCAATGCCGTTGTTCTCGGCTTGCTTGCGGGCTTGCGCATCAGCGCGGGTGTTGAAACCAATCAGCACCGCTTTAGACGCAATTGCGAGGTTGACGTCCGACTCGGAGATACCGCCGACAGCGGAGTAAACGAGCTGAACCTTGACCTCGTCGGTCGACAACTTGAGCAGCGACTGAGCCAAGGCTTCTTGCGAACCCTGAACGTCGGCTTTGATGATGATCGGCAGCATCTTGACTTCGCCAGCATTGATGTCGGAGAACATGTTCTCCAGCTTCGACGCCTGTTGCTTGGCCAACTTGG
The DNA here is from genome assembly GCA_947374505.1 of Comamonadaceae bacterium. Lineage (GTDB taxonomy): Bacteria > Pseudomonadota > Gammaproteobacteria > Burkholderiales > Burkholderiaceae_C > Polaromonas. The sequence goes on from CANCCE010000085.1 coordinate 4,205, forward strand.
TGTTGCGGAACTTGCCGGCACGGTAAGTGGCGATCTCGCGGGCACGACGCTCGTCGGTCATGACCATGAACTCGTCGCCCGCTTGCGGCACCTCGGTCAGACCTTGAATCTCGACTGGAATCGAAGGACCCGCAGTTTTGATCGTCTTGCCGTTTTCGTCCAGCATGGCGCGAACACGACCAAAGGTCGAACCCGCCAACACCACGTCACCCGCCTTCAGCGTACCGGACTGAACCAGCACGGTGGCGACCGGGCCGCGACCCTTGTCGAGACGGGCTTCAATGACCAGGCCCTTGGCCAAAGCTTCAACCGGCGCACGCAATTCAAGCACCTCGGCTTGCAGCAGCACTTGCTCTAGCAGATCGTCAACACCGGCACCGGTGTGAGCTGAGACGCCCACAAAAGGCACGTCGCCGCCGAACTCTTCGGGGATGACTTCTTCGGTGACCAGTTCACCCTTGACGCGGTCCAGGTTGATGCCAGGTTTGTCAATCTTATTGATGGCCACAACAATAGGAACGCCCGCCGCTTTGGCGTGCTTGATAGCTTCACGGGTTTGCGGCATCACGCCGTCGTCCGCAGCCACCACCAGAATCACGATGTCAGTGGCTTGGGCGCCGCGGGCACGCATGGCCGTGAAGGCCTCGTGACCCGGCGTGTCCAGGAAGGACACCATGCCGCGTGGGGTTTCCACGTGGTAAGCACCAATGTGCTGCGTGATACCGCCGGCCTCGCCAGAGGCGACTTTGGCTTTGCGGATGTAATCGAGCAGCGAGGTCTTGCCGTGGTCAACGTGACCCATGACCGTGACGACCGGTGCACGCGGCAAGGACTCGGCTTGTTGGCCCTGCACGTCTTCGTCGGTGAACGCTTCCGGATCATCCAGCGCAGCCGTGACGGCTTTGTGACCCATTTCTTCCACCACGATCATGGCGGTGTCTTGGTCCAGCGGCTGGTTGATGGTGACCATCTGACCGAGCTTCATCAAGTGCTTGATGACCTCAGACGACTTCACGCTCATCTTGTGAGCGAGTTCACCCACGGTGATGGTCTCAGGCACGTGGACTTCAATGACCTTGAATTCTGACGGTGCTACAAAAGTCGACTCAGGGCGCGCATCACGGTCTGATGAGCGACGGCCACGCGGGCCACCACGGAAATTGCCACGGCCTGGTGCAGTCGGTGCACCACGGGTTTTGAGTTCTGACTTTTTCTTCGCGTCGTCTTTCCAAGTCGATGACAAATTCTCCGACTTGACTTCTTTCTTGCCCGCAGCGCCAGCGGCTCCGGCTGCCGCAGGGGCGCCAGGTTTGACGGCACCAGGCACCACTGCAGGCTTGTGCAGGGTTCCCTTGGCGGCGATTTTAGGATCGACGTGTGGCACCAACACGCGCTTTGGCGCGCTCATCATGGCGCGAATACCCGCGGCTTCTGCCTCGGCTTTTTTGCGACGATCTTGGAAGTCCTGGACCTTGGCAGCATCCGCTTGGAATTCTGCGGTGGCCTTGGCTTTGACAGCTGCCTGCGCAGCACTGACTTCAGCAGCTTTGGCGGCTTGCACGACCGCAGCGGCGTCGGTTGCTGCGGCAGCGGCAACGGCTGCGGCAGCGTTCACAACGCTTTGATCAGGGAACACACGAGAACCGACGACAGGTTTAACCGCCGTGGACTTTTCGATTTTCTTGGCCTCGGCCAATTGCGCAGCCTCCGCAGCAGCTTGGGCACTCAGCTCTGCAGCAATGCGCTCTTGTTCACGAGCAGCTTCTTGCGCATCGCGCTGGCGGCATTTTTCAGCGAACTCTTCTTCTTCACGGCGCAACAACTCCGCTTGTTGGCGAGCGTCTTCCTCGCGGCGAAGCAGTTCAGCGTTGTCGATGACGGGCTCTTGAGGAGCCACGACGACTTCTTCAGCGGCCACATCAGAGCCGTCTTCGCGTTTAACGAAGGTGCGTTTCTTGCGCACTTCAACTTGAATGGTGCGTGCACGTCCAGTCGAGTCAGCCTGTTTGATTTCGGTGGTCGATTTCTTGACCAAGGTGATCTTTTTGCGCTCGGCGGTGGCGGTGCCATGGCTGGCCTGCAAATAGCTCAGGAGCTTTTGCTTGTCGGCCTCAGACAAATGATCGCCGGCTTCTGCCTTGGCGACACCGGCGCTGGTCAATTGCTCGATCAGTGTTGCGGTGGGTTTATTGAGTTCAGCTGCGAATTCAGCGACGGTAGTGGTACTGGACATAATTGGGTTTCCGTGCGGCCTCCATGATCATTGCTCTTGAGCTGCAGAGGTGTCATCGGTAAACCAATGGGCACGTGCGGTCATGATCAGGGCTGTGGCTTCGTCCGCAGACTGGCCAGTGATATCGGTAAGTTCGTCAACGGCCAGGTCGGCCAGATCGTCGCGGGTGTGAATACCCGACTCGCCCAACTTGGCGATCAGCTCAGGTGTCAGACCCTCGAGGTCGCGCAAATTCTGCGAGACAGCTTCAGAATCTTCTTCCTTGGCGATTTCCATCGTCAGCAAGGCGTCTTTGGCGCGCGTGCGCAGTTCATTGACGGTATCTTCATCGAAGGATTCGATCTCCAGCATTTCCTGGATCGGCACATAAGCCACTTCTTCGAGGCTGGTGAAGCCTTCGGAGATCAGGATGTCGGCGATCTCTTCGTCCACATCCAACTTTTCCATGAAAAGTTTGCGGCTGCTGTCGGACTCGGTGGCCTGTTTCTCAGCAGACTCGTCGGCTGTCATGATGTTGATCTTCCAGCCGGTCAGCTCAGCAGCGAGGCGAACGTTTTGTCCACCGCGGCCAATCGAGATCGCCAGATTTTCTTCATCAACCACCACATCCATAGCGTGACGTTCTTCGTCGACCACGATGGAGGAAACATTGGCAGGCGCCAGCGCGCCTATGACAAATTGCGCCGGGTCTTCGCTCCACAGCACGATGTCCACACGCTCACCAGCGAGCTCGTTGGTGACGCCGTTGACACGGGTGCCACGCACACCGACGCAAGTGCCGATCGGGTCAACCCGCTTGTCGTGCGACAAGACGGCAATCTTGGCGCGGGAACCGGGGTCACGGGCGCAGGATTTGATCTCCAGCAGGCCTTGTTCAATCTCAGGCACTTCTTGACGGAACAGCTCAATCATGTACTCAGGCGAGGTCCGCGAGAGAATGATGGGCGCACCGCGCAAAGTCGTGTCGACTTCCATGATCATGGCCCGCACACGGTCGCCAGAGCGAAGGTTTTCCTTCGGAATCATGTCACTGCGGCGCAGACGGCCTTCAACACGACCGGACTCGACAATGATGTCGCCCTTGTCCATGCGCTTGACGGTGCCGACGAAAATTTTCTCGCCGCGCGACATGAAGTCGTTCAGCAGCATTTCACGTTCAGCGTCGCGAATTTTTTGCAAGATCACCTGCTTGGCAGCTTGCGCGCCAATGCGGCCGATCGGCAGGCTTTCGACTGGTTTTTCGATGTAATCGCCTTCTTCGATGTCGGCGATTTCGTCGCGCGCATCGCTGACCAGCTCTTCACCCTCGGGGTTTTGCAGACCAGCTTCATCAGGCACCACCAGCCAACGGCGGAAGGTTTCATAAACGCCGCTGTCGCGGTCCACGGCGACGCGGATGTCCACGCCTTCGGGATAGACCTTCTTGGTCGCCGAGGCGAGCGCGAGCTCGACGGCACCAAAAACGACGTCACGTTCAACATTCTTCTCACGCGATATGGCATCAACCAACATCAACAGTTCGCGATTCATTTCACAAGCCTGCCTTTCTCTTATTACTCAATCTGTTTGTCTACAGGTGGAACGCTTTTCGGGCGGCGTCCCTTGAAGTCAACCACGGGCGCCAAACGCGCCTGGGCAATCTCGTCAAGCGTGAAGCCCAGCGCCTGTAAGGGTGCGGGAACTCTGTGCTTGCTCACTTTTTGACCTGGCTTGACATCAGGCTCTTCAGCCCAGACGATCTGCCAGCCGGCATCGACACGCTCCAGCGTGCCGCGAAATTTTTTGCGATTGGCCGAGACCACCGTGCCCGCACTCGCGGCAACGCCAATCGGGGCCTTCAGGATGATGTCAATCAAGTCACCGGTAAAACGTTCAAAATCTTGTACCGTGCGCAATGGCCGGTCGATTCCGGGCGAGCTGACCTCCAGCCGGGAATACTCAGTGCCTTCAACTTCGAGCACAAATTGCAGCTGGCGAGTTACTTTTTCGCAGTCTTCTGCATTGATGTGCTGCTCGGCACCGGGGGCCGTACCCGACAGATAAGGCATGTCAATCGTCACGCGCAGCAGTCCGCCCGTCGTGCGTTCAATGTCAACCAGCTCGTATCCAAGCCCGGTCACAGTTTGACTAATCGTGTCGTGTAAAGCCATTCAGTCTCTAAAACTCATCCACAGTGTAAAAACAAACGCCCAAAAAAAATGAGCGGTGAAAACCCGCCCATTTGGTCGTGAAGCCGGTATTCTAGCCTCAGATGCAACTCTCTGCAAACAAAGTTCATGCCAAATGCCCTGCTTTTTTGATGAATCAAGTGGTTTGCATCACCAGTAACCGAGTGTAGGGGTGCTGCGGTGAAGACAGCACTTGATCAACCGAGCCCGACTCAAGTACTTCACCGCTCTGCATGACGAGGACATCGTGTGCCATGGCGCGAATCACATCGACATCATGGGTGATGAGCAAATAACTCAGACCTCGCTCCCGTTGCAGGCGCTGAAGCAGCTCCAAAACCTGCTTTTGGACAGTGACATCCAGAGCGCTGGTGGGCTCGTCCAGCACCAATATGTCGGGCTCCACCATCAGCGCCCGGGCTATCGCCACACGCTGGCGCTGGCCGCCCGAAAACTCATGCGGGTAGCGTTGCAACAGCAGCGGAAATTGGACTTCGCTCATACCGACATCGGACAAAGCTTTAACCACCCTCAGGTAACGCTGACTGACTGTCAAATCAGGCTGATGCACACGCAGGCCTTCGCCGACAATTTCTTCAATCGTCATGCGCGGCGAAAGCGACGAAAAAGGATCTTGAAAAACCACTTGCACCGCCCGCCGGATGGATTTGTTATTGGTTGCATCGCGGCTCCAGGTTTTACCAGCCAGTTGCAATTCGCCCTGACTCGGGTGCAAGCCCAGCACGGCCAACGCCAAGGTGGATTTGCCTGAACCGGATTCGCCGATCACCCCTAAAGTTCGACCTTTTTGGAGGGTGAAGCTGGCGGACTTGACGGCCACAAACTCCCCTTTCTTGAACCAGCCACGGAATCCGGGAGTTTGCACCGGGTAACTGACGCGTAAGTTCTGGCTTTGCAGCACAGGGGCGGAGACGTCCACTGGCGAAGTCTCCGTCACATTCCGAACCGGCCGACTGTCCATTAATTTGCGGGTGTACGGGTGTTGTGGGTTGGCAAAGACCTCGGTCACACGGCCCTGCTCGACGATCAAGCCATTTTCCATGACCGCGATCCGATCTGCGAAGCGTCGAACCAGGTTCAGGTCGTGCGTGATGAGCAGCACGGCCATGCCATTTTTCATTTGCAGCGCCGACAGCAAGTCCAGAATTTGACTGCGCAAGCTGACATCCAACGCTGTGGTCGGCTCGTCGGCCAGCAACAGCCGTGGCTGACAAGCCAGCGCCATTGCAATCATCGCGCGCTGTCGTTGACCGCCGGACAGCTGGTGCGGGAATGAATGGGAACGGCGCTCGGCCTCGGTGATGCCAGTCTCTGCCAGCAAAGCCACCGCCGCTTGATGTGCCTGTGTCGGACGCAATCCTTCCTTCAGCTGCAGCACCTCCGCAATCTGATCGCCCACACTGAAGAGCGGATTCAGCGCCGTCATGGGTTCCTGAAAAATCATCGCGATGTCGCGTCCGCGAACAGCGCGCAAGTCGCGTTCAGAGAGCGACAACAGGTCGGCCTGCGCATCGTCATTAAGATTGTTTTGAACGCCCCGAAAAACAGCCTGCCCTGACGTTTGAGCACCCTGCACCAAACCGAGCAAACTCAAGGCCGTCACAGTTTTGCCTGATCCTGACTCACCCACCAAGGCCAGCTTTTCGCCCGCAGCGATAGAAAAATCAATGCCGCGCACCACTTCTTTGCCGGCAAAAGACACCCGCAGGCCCTGCACATCCAATAAATTTAATGGGCTCATCGGTCGGCCTTTCGCGGGTCTAATGCATCGCGCAGGGCGTCGCCCATGAAGGTCAACAACAACAGCGTCGTCACCAGCACGGCAAAGGTTGACAGCGAAATCCACCAGGCGTCAATGTTGTTTTTGCCTTGCGACAACAACTCGCCCAGCGACGGTGTGCCTGGTGGCACACCAAGGCCCAAAAAGTCCAAAGAGGTCAAGGCCAAAATAGCAGCACTCATGCGAAAAGGCAAAAACGTCACCACCGGTGTCATGCTGTTGGGCAGCACATGGCGAATGATGATTTGCCAGGGGCTCAAGCCCATGGCGCGTGCTGCACGAACGTAATCGAGCTGGCGATTCCTCAGAAATTCCGCACGCACATAGTCCGACAGTCCGAGCCAGCCGAACAGACTGAGCAGCAGCAGCAGCAAGGCAATGCTGGGCGCAAAGACAGCACTGAAAATAATCAGCAAATACAGCTCCGGCATGGAGCCCCAGACCTCCATGAAACGCTGAAAAGCCAAGTCCACCTTGCCGCCAAAATAGCCTTGCAACGCACCCGACAAAACGCCCAACACCACGCCGGTGAAGGTCAAGGCCAAGGCAAA
>CANCCE010000086.1 GCA_947374505.1 Comamonadaceae bacterium
GATGTTTTCGGCGTTCAGATTGGGTGCGCTCGCCACCACCACAGCGTGCCGCACACGGTCTGGGTAGCGCAGCGTCCAAGCCAGTGCCTGCATGCCGCCCAGACTGCCGCCCATCACGGCCGCCAAAGTCTGAATGCCCAATGCGTCCAACAGCCGGGCTTGGGTATCAACCCAGTCCTCGACGGTGACGACCGGGAAATCCGCACCGTAAATTTCTTGGGTGTCTGGGTTGATCTGCATCGGTCCGGTAGAGCCGAAGCAGGAGCCGATGTTGTTCACGCCGATGACAAAAAAGCGATCGGTATCGACCGGCTTACCGGGCCCGATCATGGTATCCCACCAGCCTTCGGACTTGGCTTTGACCTGGCCCAATTCGTCGAGGTAGACGCCCGCCACATGGTGCGAGGCATTGAGCGCATGGCAAATCAGCACAGCATTCGACTGGTCGGCGTTGAGCGCGCCATACGTTTCGTAGCTCAGGTCATAAGCGTGTATAGACGCGCCGCTTTGGAGCGGCAGGGCGTCCTTGAAATGCATCGACAGCGGTGTTGCGACTAAGGTCAAATAATCACCTGCAAAAAAACAAAACCCGGCATCGCCAAAGCGAATCCGGGTTCTTGGAAGTCGTCTTTAGCGGTACTTTTTAAGCGCCCGCAAACTGAGTAAATCGGCGCTTGCCTAGTATATAGCCCCGCTCTCACCGTCCATCATGCCTGCAACACAAGTGCCAGCACGCCCAAAATAGCAAAGATAAGCGCAGACACGATATGCACCACCCGCAGCGGCACCCAGCGGGTGACCCGCTCACCCAGCCACACCACAGGCGCGTTGGCCAACATCATGCCCAGCGTCGTACCCGCCACCACCCCTGCATACGCATCAAAGCGAGCGGCCAGCATGACGGTGGCAATTTGCGTTTTGTCACCCATCTCGGCCAAGAAGAACAGCACCACCGTGGTTGCAAAAACGCCCCAACGCGGCGGCTTACTGTCACTATCGTCCTCAATTTTGTCGGGCACCAGCATCCATGCGGCCATGGCCAGAAATGAAGCCCCAAGGACCCAACGCAGGATTTCGGGATTGAGAAAAGTGGTGAGCCAAGCGCCGAGCGCGCCGGCCATGGCGTGATTGACCAGCGTGGCCACGAGAATGCCCCAGACGATGGGCCAGGGTTTTTTGAAACGTGCGGCGAGCAAGAGCGCCAGCAGTTGGGTTTTGTCGCCCATTTCGGCCAAGGCAACGATACCGGTTGATACGAGAAATGCGTCCACGTTGAATCACTCCGGCCGGAGTTAAACCAATGACCGCACAGCATCTCCGGCCAATAGCAGGTGAGCGCTTGAAGGCTGTGCAGTCAAAGGTCTCGCCAAGTCGTTTTTCAACCGTTTGCGCCATGTCGGCCTTTCTAATAGGCCTCACAAGTCTGTTGACGCAAACCCTTCTCGCCCTTTGCTTATTAGCAAATCGGAAGGCGGCTACTCCCCAATGACAAGTTGCGATTGTAGTCACTGCCCAACTAACTTTCGATGACATCCCTGTTAAATGCATCGCCTGCACCGTTTAGGCTTAAATCTTGCTTACGTTTGGTGCGTTTCTGCAGTGGCGCCTAAAAATGCACCAACATATAACAATTTACAAGGAAATAACCTCATGGAAGCACTAAAACAGGGCTCTGATGCGCTGTTCATCTTGCTGGGCGGCATCATGGTGCTTGCCATGCACGCCGGCTTTGCTTTTTTAGAACTTGGAACGGTTCGCAAAAAGAATCAGGTTAACGCCCTGGTGAAGATCCTGGTGGACTTCTCGATCTCGACCGTCGTTTATTTCGTCATCGGCTACGGCGTGGCTTATGGCACACACTTTTTTGTGGGCGCAGAACAATTGGCGGCCAAGAACGGCTATGAGCTGGTTCGGTTCTTCTTTTTGCTGACGTTTGCAGCCGCCATTCCGGCCATCATTTCTGGCGGTATTGCTGAAAGAGCGCGTTTTTATCCGCAGCTCATCGCCACCGCCGTGATTGTGGGCCTGATTTATCCTTTTTTTGAAGGCATTGTCTGGAACAACCATTTCGGCGTACAGACATGGATCAAAGCCCTGACTGGCGAAGAGTTTCACGATTTTGCCGGCTCCGTAGTCGTCCATGCGATGGGCGGCTGGTTGGCTTTACCAGCGGTCATTTTGCTGGGCGCACGCAGCAATCGTTACCGCAAGGACGGAGCCATCTCAGCGCATCCACCGTCCAACATTCCATTTCTGGCGCTGGGCGCCTGGATTTTGACGGTCGGCTGGTTCGGCTTCAACGTCATGAGCGCACAGACCATCGACAAGATTTCTGGATTGGTGGCGGTCAACTCCTTGATGGCGATGGTCGGCGGCACGCTGGCAGCGCTGGCACTCGGCAAGAACGATCCGGGCTTTGTGCATAACGGTCCGCTGGCTGGCCTGGTGGCAGTCTGCGCCGGTTCAGACCTGATGCACCCATTGGGTGCGTTGGTGGTGGGTGCTATCGCAGGCGCCATGTTTGTCGTCATGTTCATGTTGACGCAAAACAAATGGAAGATCGACGATGTGCTCGGTGTTTGGCCTTTGCACGGGCTCTGTGGTGCTTGGGGGGGCTTGGCGGCAGGTCTGTTCGGTCTGAAAGAAATGGGCGGCTTGGGTGGCGTTAGCTTTAGCGCTCAGCTTATGGGTACCGCCATGGGCGTGACATGGGCACTCGTTAGCGGATTTGTGGTGTATGGCTTGATCAAGGTCATGATGGGCTTGCGCCTAACACAGGAAGAAGAATATGAAGGCGCTGACTTGTCCATTCACCGAACGGGCTCGACACCGGAACGGGAAGTGAACTGGTGATCAAATCAATGCGGCTGTTGCCATCCGCCTATTAAAGTAGCGCTGTTATCTCAACAGATAACGCTCACTTTTAAACTCAAGAAAAATCAAAAGGAATTGACTGGAATACCCGACTTCATCATTTTTTTAAATTTTTGTTGAATTTCACCAAACTGACGCATAATGCGCCAGTGTGGATGAAATCATCCGCATTAGTTAGGTGATCGGTCAGTTTCGCGCGCTACAGCGGTACGTTTGAAGATTTGTTGTGCTTTCGGGACCCCATCGCTTTTGTTATTGTGTTTTAGAGGAGTCCCTCAATGGGCAACAAACTATACGTAGGCAACCTGCCTTACTCAGTGCGCGACGAAGATTTGCAACAGTCTTTTGGTCAATTCGGCTCTGTCACCAGCGCTAAAGTCATGATGGAACGCGACACGGGTCGCTCAAAAGGCTTTGGTTTCGTCGAAATGGGCAGCGATGCTGAAGCACAAGCAGCAATCAATGGCATGAACGGTCAGCCTCTGGGCGGCCGTAGCGTTGTCGTTAATGAAGCTCGTCCAATGGAAGCCCGCCCACCGCGCACCGGTGGCGGCGGCTTTGGCGGCGGTGATCGCTCAGGCGGTGGCGGCTACGGCGGTGGCGGCGGCGGTGATCGTTCAGGTGGCGGCGGCTACGGCGGCGGCGGTGATCGTTCAGGCGGTGGCGGCTACGGCGGCGGTGGTGGCGGCCGTTCAGGTGGCGGCGGCTACGGTGGTGGTGGTGGCGGTGGTCGCGGCGGCTACTAATCTCTAGCCATCGGCTCACGCTGAAGTCTTCAGTTAAAAACTGAAGACATGCTCAAAAAGGCTTTGAAATTTCGGTTTCGAAGCCTTTTTACATTTCTGACTTTGAAAACGTGAAAACAAGCATCGGTTAAGACGTCGTTAGCTCAGGAATTTAACGTGAAGACTTTATCGGTGCGGATCCCACCGCGGCTCTAGGGACCAAACGGCCTTTGACGCGGCCCTTGAGGTCGGCTACCTGACCCAGGTTATCGTAGGCAAAAGTATCGCCAGTGAACTCGTCAGAACCACGCGACAGCACCACGGGAAGATGTGATTTGACACGGTCTTCGTTCATAAAAACATGCAAAAACTCGCCGGTGAACTCGAGGCGTGGCAACCAGCTTCCATCTGGGTTTTGTACCGCCTCACGAACCACCACGGCATTCCCGATCAGCTGAACTTCAGAACCGGCGTCATTGCTCAGGGCACGATTCGCAGTGGCTGTTGTGAGACGGCCTTCCGGCCCGATAGAACGCATCCGTGCCTGATCGATTTCCAGCGTTTCGGTGTCCTGAAAGTGACGCGCCTCCGTTCCGAAAATTTCAGTTTTTAAGCGCCCGTCGTCATCAAACATCTTCACAGTAGCTCGCCGCATGAAATAGTCAACTTCATGGTTCACGGGCCGTGCGGCCTCGGCTTCATACGCTGCTGGCGTGTTGCGCACCAACCAATAAGTGCCCACCGCCAGCAAACCCATCATCACCAAAGGCAGATACAAAGAGAGTCGTTCCCAAAGACCCGCAAAACCCTGACCGCAAATCCTGAAGACCTGCAGCGTACGCGCCATGGCAGTCGTAGATATTTGAGGCGTCATGCGCTGTAAGCCGCCAATAAATGGGCATAGCGACCACTGGCGACCAATAACAAGTCGCACAGTTCTCGCGCTGCACCATGACCGCCCCTAGATTGCGTGACATAGTCCGCCACGGCTTTGACTTCAGCATGCGCGTTGGCCGGCGCGCAACTAAAAGCGACCCGCCGCAGCACTGGCAAGTCGGGCCAATCGTCGCCCATGGCGGCAGAATCAGACCAGCCACAACCCAGCGTTTTAAGTGTCAACTCCGCCGCCGGGCATTTGTCTTCCGTCCCAAAGTGCGCATGGATGATGCCCAGCGCCTGAAGCCGGGCTCGTAACACCACGCTGTCCCGGCCTGTGATGACGACCGGTGTGATGCCCACTTTTTGCAGCAGCTTGAGGCCTTGACCATCCAGCGTACTAAAGCGTTTGATGGTTTCGCCGGCAGCGTAAAGCTGACCGGGCGTTTCCGTGATTGGCTGCTGACCGTACTCACTGAAGTACAAACCACCGTCAGTGAGTACGCCATCGACGTCAAAAAAAACCACTTTGACACCCTGCGCGCGCAGCAGCAATTCGGGGGCAAAGTTCAGTGCGGGCACCAAGGCGGGAAGACTGGGCAGCGTCATCAAATCACCTTCGCCCGCATCAGGTCATTGGTATTCAGTGCGCCACACAAGCGACCAGCTTCGTCGACCACCAGCACACTGGTGATCTGGTGTTGTTCCATCAGGGCAACCGCTTCCACCGCGAGTGCGCTGGAGACAAGGTGACGCGGGTTTGCATGCATCACGTCGGCCGCAGACATGGAGCGCAAATCAGCACCTTTTTCAATCAATCGCCGCAAGTCGCCATCCGTGAAAATGCCGAGCACCCGCTGCTGCGCATCCACCACCGCCGAAGCGCCTAAGCCCTTGGCACTCATCTCACGCATGAGTTCACTGAGACTGGCGTCCGGCCGCACCGAAGGCACGGCGTCGCCACTGCGCATGACATCGGCCACATGCGTGAGCAGCTTGCGGCCCAACGAACCCCCCGGGTGAGACCGCGCAAAGTCTTCAGGCTTGAAGCCGCGAGCGTCCAGCAGCGCCACGGCAAGTGCATCGCCCATCGCCAACTGCGCCGTGGTGCTCGCGGTGGGCGCCAAATTAAGCGGACACGCCTCTTGCGCCACGCTGCTGTCGAGCACGACATCGGCGTGCTGCGCCAACGCCGACTGCACACCGCCCGTCAGGGCGATCACCCGCACCTGCAAGCGCCTCAGCGTCGGCAAAATAACGGTGAGCTCTTCACTTTCGCCGCTGTTGGAAATTGCCAGCACGACATCGACGGCAGTGATCATGCCAAGATCGCCATGACTGGCTTCGCCCGGATGCACAAACATGGCCGGTGTACCGGTGGATGCCAGCGTGGCGGCAATCTTGCGACCGATGTGTCCGCTCTTGCCCATGCCCATCACCACCACGCGACCGGTACATTGCAAAACCACCTCAACAGCAGCGGAAAACTCGGGTCCAACCCGCACAGCCATATTCAACACAGCCGCCGCCTCGATCTCAAAAGTCTTGCGGGCCAAGGCCACGGCTTGTGCCGGATCGAAGCCGGTGCGGTCAAAGTTCATCCCTGCATTCTATCGAGACACCCTGTTGGCGACCCATCCATCAGCTACTATTCTTGAATGACCGGGCTCGAACTCACGCTCTTCTACCTGCTGGCGGCGGTGCTCGGCGTGGTGGCGTGTCGCTCGCTTAAATTGCCTCCCATGTTGGGTTACTTGACGGCCGGCGTGCTCATCGGTCCCAACGCTTTGGGGTTAGCGCAAGACGCGGCGGGCGTTCGCCATTTGGGTGAGTTTGGTGTGGTCTTCCTGATGTTCGTGATTGGGCTGGAGTTCAACCTGCCCAAACTGCGCTCCATGCGCCGTCATGTGTTTGGTCTGGGTCTGTACCAAGTGGTGCTGACCATGCTACTGGTGATGGCTGTCTCTTGGCTGTTGACGCTTGCAGCGCCGGTTTGGTGGCAGATGAATTGGCAAGCGGCGCTGGCCTTGTCTGGCGCGGTGGCCATGAGCAGCACGGCGCTGGTTGTCAAGCTGTTGTCGGAACGGTTGGAGTTGGACTCTGAGCACGGCAAACGCGTGATGGGCATCTTGCTGTTTCAAGATTTGGCGGTGGTCCCGCTGCTGGTGTTGATTCCGGCCTTGGGTTCTCCCCCTGAGCAACTTTTCAGCGCACTGGGGCTGGCCTTGCTCAAAGCTTCGGTGCTGGTCGGGTTACTGCTGATCGGCGGTCAACGCGTCATGCGTTGGTGGTTGACACTCGTTGCCCGGCGCAAAAGCGAAGAACTGTTTGTCCTGAACTTGCTGCTGGTCACCTTGAGTCTGGCATGGCTCACCGAATTGGCTGGTCTCAGTTTGGCGCTGGGCGCCTTCATTGCGGGCATGTTGATCTCGGAAACCGAATACAAGCATCAAGTTGAAACCGATATCAGGCCATTTCATGATGTTTTGCTCGGCTTGTTTTTCATCAGCATCGGCATGATGCTCGATTGGCATGAAGTGGTTGCCCATTGGACGCTGGTCTTGATGCTGCTGGTCCTTCCCGTGCTGTTCAAGCTTGCACTGGTGACCGTTTTGGCCAAGGTCTTGGGCGCAACCAACGGCGTGGCGCTGCGCACCGGCTTGTACATCGCGCAGGCCGGCGAATTCGGCTTTGTCTTGCTGACGCTGGCACAAGACAACCGTCTAGTGCCAGCCAATTTGCTCAATCCGATTCTCGCAGCGATGGTGTTGTCGATGCTGGCGACACCGTTCATCATCATGAGCAGCAACCGCATCGTCATGCGCTTGGTCAGCAGCGAATGGCTGCAACAGTCACTGCAGATGACCAGCATTGCGCGCAAGGCTATCAACACCAGCCAACACGTCATCATTTGCGGTTACGGTCGTTGCGGCCAGAACCTAGGGCGCATCCTTGACGCTGAAGGCATTCCCTATATCGCACTTGACCTCGACCCAGACCGCGTCCGCAAGGCGGCTGCGGCAGGCCACTCCGTGGTCTTTGGAGATGCTGTGAGGCTGCAATCGCTGATGGCTGCCGGCTTGGCGCGTGCCAGCGCGGTGGTCGTGACTTACCTCAACACTGCCAGCGCGATCAAGGTCTTAGCCAATACCCGCGAACACGCACCGGCCGTTCCCGTGATCGTCCGCACGGTCGATGACGTCGACCTTGAAAAACTGCGCTCTGCAGGCGCCACAGAAGTTGTGCCGGAAGCAATAGAAGGCAGCCTGATGCTGGCGAGCCATGCACTGGCGCTGGTTGGCGTACCCATGCGCCGGGTGATCCGCGTCGTGCAAGATCAACGCGATGCGCGCTACAACTTATTGCGAGGTTATTTTCATGGCTCCGACGATGACTCTGTCAACGAGTTGGAACAAATACGCCTATCGACTGTCACCCTGCCGCCCGCCATCAAAGCCGTTGGCGCTTCGCTGGGCACCCTATCGCTAATGACGGTCGGCGTGACGGTTATTAGCCTGCGCCGCAGCAATGGTCAAGTAAAGCCGGTGGGGGATGTCACGCTGCTGGAAGGTGGTGATACGCTGGTGCTGTCTGGCCCGCCGGCTGCGTTGGCGCTGGCGGAAGAAATACTGCTGCGAGGGCGAACCACATGAAGCGACGAACGGCTCTGGCCGTCCTAACCAGCGCCTGCTGGACAACAGGACATTCTCAACACGCACAAGCTATCCCAACCCTGCTGCGCTCCGGCGCGTGTGTCGTTCTGCTCCGTCATGCCGAAACCGATCCCGGTATTGGCGAGCAGTGCAATCAAGCGCTTGGTGTCGATGCCGCGACACCGCTGAACTCGCCTTCGGCCCCTACACGGTGTTGCCTGCGCTCAACTCGACCTTTAACAACGACAATCTTCCGGAACCACAAACTCAAAGCCTGCGCACGCTGCTCAAAAACGTGCCAATCGGCAAGTTTGAAACCTGGATCACACATCAAGTCAACATCACAGCGCTCACCGGCGAATTCACCGCCATGGGCGAAGCCCTGATGGTTCATGCCAACGGCGCGCTGTTGGCGCGCACGACCTTTTCATGATGTTTTACAAAATGAAGGCACCTTATGTCTAATTCAAACTCACCCGAGCACGACGTCCTCACGCACCAAACCGTGAGCCAGTACCTGCGCAGTCATATCCGCACCGTGCCGGACTGGCCCGCGCCCGGTGTGCAGTTTCGCGACATCACGCCCCTGTTGCAAAACCCGAAAGTGTTTCGCGTGCTGATCGATGCTTTTGTGCACCGCTACATGGACCCGACGCTACGGCCTGACGTCGTGGCCGGGCTCGATGCACGTGGCTTTATTTTGGGTGCCGTGATCGCTTACGAACTCAACGTTGGCTTTGTGCCTATTCGAAAGAAGGGCAAGCTTCCGTTCACCACGGTTCAGGAAACTTATGAACTCGAATACGGTAGCGCCACTGTTGAGTTGCACACCGATGCCGTCCACGCCGGACAAAAAGTGCTGTTGATTGACGACCTGATCGCCACCGGTGGCACCATGATGGCCGGGCGCAAATTACTTGAAAAACTTGGTGCCCACGTGATGGAGGGCGCGGCAATTGTCGACTTGCCTGAACTTGGTGGCTCCGACAAACTACGCGACTCGGGTTTGCCTCTTTTCACACTGATTGATTTTTCCGGCCATTGATGTCGGGCTCAACACACAAAAGTCACCAGGAGAATTTCTATGTCACTTGAAGTCTTGCCCCTTTCAGCCGCCATCGTTGAAAAGCTCCAGTCCATCTCCACCGCCACACTCACGACCGTGTTGCTCAAAAAGGGCTTGCGCAACGTCTGGCTGCGCGGAACCAAGCCCTTGCAGTCTAACCAACAGCGTACGGTAGGACGCGCATTCACATTGCGCTTTGTACCGGCCCGCGAAGATCTGGCCACCCCGGAATCGTGGTCGTCGCCTGTCTCCACTCGTGCAGCCATTGAAGCCATGCCGCCTGGCTGCATCTGCGTGGCCGATGCCATGGGCGTCACGGATGCCGGCATTTTTGGCGATATCCTTTGTGCCCGTATGCAAAAGCGCGGCGTCGCAGGCCTAGTGACCGATGGCGTTGTTCGCGATGTCGTCGGCGTGTTGGGCACCGGCTTACCGGTCTGGTGCCAAGGCACGGCGGCACCAGCGTCCGTGACCGGCCTGACTTTTGTCAGTTGGCAAGAGCCCATCGCTTGCGGTGGTGTGGCAGTTTTTCCCAATGATGTGATCGTGACTGATGAGGATGGCGCCGTGCTGATACCGGCCAATTTGCTCGATGCCGTCCTTGAACTAGCCGCTGAGCAAGAAAGTCTCGAGGCCTGGATCATGTCGGAGGTCCACGCTGGAGCGTCCTTACCTGGTTTGTACCCACCAAACGCCGAGAATAAAGCCCGCTACGAAGCCAGCAAAACAACCCAGACTTGAAGCAACATACCCACCATGAATACGTCCAAATTAACCGCTCAAGCCAGCGGCGTTTATGTCATTGCACCAACGCCATTTGATACCGATGGCGGTATTGACTTGCCATCCATCGACCGACTGGTTGATTTTTATGCGCAAGCCGGCGTCGCCGGCACCACAGTGCTGGGTCAGCTCGGCGAAGCGCCCAAGCTTGCGCAACATGAAGCGCTGCAAGTCGCTAAACGATTCATTCAGCGCTCCGTGACACCCACCATCGTTGGTGTGTCCGCGCCAGGCTTCGCCGCCATGCGAGCCTTAGCACGTGAAGCCATGGAAGCTGGTGCCGCCGGCGTCATGATCGCACCGCCGAATACTTTGCGCACCGATGATCAGATCGTCAGCTATTACGAACAAGCTGTTGCCGCGATTGGTGAAGATGTCCCGTTTGTGATCCAGGACTATCCCCTCACGTTCACCGTGGTCATGGCTCCCAGTGTGATCAAGCGTATCGTTAACAACCATGCCTCTTGCTTGATGCTGAAGCACGAAGACTGGCCCGGCTTGGAAAAAATCTCTACCCTGCGCACATGGCAGACAACAAATGAGATGCGCGAGATTTCCATCCTTTGTGGCAACGGCGGCCTCTTCCTCGACTTCGAAGTCGAGCGTGGCGCCAACGGTGCGATGACAGGTTATTGCTTCCCTGACATGCTGGTCGATGTGGTTCAACTTTCGGCCGAAGGGCAGCGCGAGAAAGCCCATGACTTGTTCGATGCGCACTTGCCGCTGATGCGCTATGAACAACAACCCGGCGTTGGACTGGCCGTGCGTAAATATATTTTGATGCGTCGTGGCCTGCTGTCATCCGACGCGCAACGCAGACCCGCTGCAGCGATGTCTGCGACCGCAAAAACAGAAGTTGAATATTTGCTTGCACGGCTGG
>CANCCE010000087.1 GCA_947374505.1 Comamonadaceae bacterium
CAACCGAGCAGCGTTCGCGTTTCGTCAGCACGCGCCTGTGCGCTGTGGGTGTTGAGGATCACCGTGATCAAGCGCATCCCGTTGCGCTTGGATGAGGTGACCAGGCAGTAGCCGGCCTCTTGGGTGTGGCCCGTCTTCAGTCCGTCAACGCTGGGATCGGTGTAGAGCAAGGCATTGCGGTTTCCTTGCTTGATACCGTTGTATTTGAAATCTCGTTCCGCGTAGATCGAGTAATAGTCAACGCTGTCGCGGATGATGGCGCGCGCCAGGATGGCGAGGTCATGCGCAGACGACTTGTGCGCCGGGTCAGGCAGACCCGTGGGATTCATGAAATGCGTGTGCGTCATGCCAAGGCGCAGGGCTTCGGCATTCATCAGCTTGGCAAAGCCCTCTTCAGAGCCGGCCATGTGCTCGGCAATTGCCTTGGATGCGTCGTTGCCCGACTGGATAATGATGCCGCGCAGGATGTCGATCACCGTGGCCTGGCTGTTCAGTGGCAGGTACATGCACGACTCGGTGCTCGAACCTCGGCACCAAGCGTTCAGACTGACCGAGACCAGGTCGGTTGGCTTGAGTTTGCCGGAGCGGAGCGCCTGCTCGACGATGTAGCTGGTCATCATCTTGGTGATCGAAGCCGGCGGCAAAGATTCGTCAGCGTTGGCCGAGGCGAGCACTTCGCCCGAGTCGAAGTCCATCAACAACCACGCCTTGGCGGGCAGCGCCGGCGGGTTGTCCGCCAAGGCGATTTGAGCCGCCAATGGCGGCTGAGCGTTCACGGCGGCAGCGGTCTTTTTGTGGGCCGCTTGCTTGGTGGCGTGGTGTTTCGCCGCGTAGGACGCCGAGCTAGGCACCATGGTACTTACAGCGATGGCGAAGAGGACAGGGAAGATGGAGAAAGTCTTGGTGTGCATGGTATTTTTCAAGAAGAGGTCTGATTGTCGCGTATCGAGTTGTCGATACCCAGTCGTGTTGACTTCTGACTGAACCGCTACGCCATCACCCGAAAATACTGGTCCAGCGTGCAACGCTCCGTCACGGTTTGATTCACTGCGGCGTCAAAGTCGGCATATCCAAGGGCGATCCCGCAGACGATTTTTGAGTTGGTGTCCAGGTCCAAGCTTCGACGAATCAAACCCGGATAAGACGCTATGGCGCCAATGGCACAGGTGGCCAAGCCTTGCGACTGAGCGGCCAGCATCAAGCCGTACAGCGTCATGCCGAAATCCATGTATCCACCGCTGCCGAAGTCGCCGTTGATGGTGGCGATCAAGGCCACGGGGGCATCAAAAAAACGGAAGTTCTGTTCGAACTGCTGATCCCGACCCGCCCTGTCGTCTTGGGCAATACCGATCGAGCCGTACAAGGCTTTCGCCGCCGCCACTTGACGGCGCCGGAGCGTCATCGGCATTGGCGTTGGGAAATAACTGTAGTCCTCTGGCTCTTTCGCGCCACTGAGCCACGCATTTGTGAGGTCGGCGGTCAACCGCACTCTGGCTTTTCCAACGATTGAGATGAATGAACCCGGCTGCAAGTTAGCGCCACTCGGTGCCTGACGAGCCTGCGTTAAAACTTCCCGCAACAAGCTCTCAGCCACAGGCTTGGCTTGGTACGCCCGAATCGAACGACGATCAGTTACGAGGCCAGTGAACAAGTCGGGGGAAGGTGGAGTCACAGCAAGTCTCAGAATTAAAAAACAGACGCACACGAACGTGTGCGGTGCCCGATTTTACTGAGTCGGCTTAGACCGCTTGATGATCTCCTGGCGAACCGCCGACAGACGAGCCTTGAGCCGGTTCTGATTGACAGAGCCGACACGCAGCATGATCTTTTGTCCAGACGATAAAGCCTCCAGCGCCGGGTTAGCGAACTCGTAACGCACCCAAGGACGCAGCGATGGAATGGGGCCCTTGACCTCGGTCAGCTGCACCGCCATCTCTTGAGGCGCTCTCGGCGTCGCGAGCAAATGATCAATGACTTGGAGCAGGCGATCGTTGAACTGGCGATTCGGAAATCCGAGTTCACCATAGGTTTTCTGCAGCACGGGGTACATCCGCACGTAAAGGTCTACAGCTTGAGAAATGTTGATGCTTTCCAGCAGCAGGACCAAAGGCGTGTAACGCAGACCGTTGTCAGAGCTGACGATCGTCGCACCTTCGTGCGACTGCACCGTGAACCGCCCCTCGGTGGGGCTGATCGGCCACGCCACGGGTGGTGCGTGCGTCCGGCCGAGATTATCAACCGTCGCCACAAATTTTCGTGGGAAGTCGTCCAGTTGGAAAAACGTCAGGGCGGCCTTTGTGCCTAAGAAGCTCGTCAGTGCAGAACCGATTTGATCAGCCGCCAAAGGCAGCGCTGCAACGGGAATGTCGACCGGTTGTAACTCAGCGGGGGAGGCGGCTGGAGCTGATGGAACGGGAGATGGTGCGGCCATATCAGAGCCGCTGTTCGCGGACTCAGCCATTTCGGTCATGGGCAGCACAACCGTCGGTCCGGTCAGGCGTGGCGTCTGTTTGGCCATGGACCACCAAAGGACCGCCAGCACAGCGCCCACGGCAATGATCGCAACAGGCCATAAAAATTGTTTAGAAGTGAACTTCAAGGAGATCCTTTCAACCTGAGCAGCATGATTGCAAACTCACCAACCCCACAGTAAGCCCCGCGAAACCCAGCCCTGAGCGCCGCTTTCCCGTTGTACCCGAACCCACTTGCGACGGTGCTCCAAAGTACGCAAGAGTTCGCCATATTCGACCTTGCCCAAAATCCGGCTGTTGGTGCTCGGGGCGCTGCGAACATTGGCGATAGTCGCCTTCACGACCAAGTGCGCTTTCCGGCCAACCATAGGACGGTAAATCCATCCTTTGTCGTTCTCAAAATCCCGCACTTGCAACCAACTCCCTTGGCGACGGATCACTTCCAACGGATAGCCTTTGCCCAGCTCAAACAAAATTGTGTCTTTGGTGCTGGCGCCAGAGCGAAGATTGACCACACTGCGATCTACGCTCACCATGCTCTGGGCTAATGCACCCTGGGTCCAAAAAACGAGCCACAAAGTCACGAATAAAAAAGTGAGTGTGCGGCCTAAGACGGGCGAACGACGTGTGTACGCCATAGAAACAAATTCGAACTTATGTTCCAAGGTTTTATGCAAAATAAATACTTTTAGAGTTAACTAAAGATACCTTACAGCAACTCAGCAAGCAAAAATGTAGTCCTATACCGTCAATCAAAAATACACGTGCAAAAGCCCCGGCCAGCGGGGCTTTTTAATCAGGTCGGCAGATGCCGAAGTGAAATTACTTCTTTTTGCTGGTCGTTTTGATGGCCGATTCGACAGCCGTTTGAACTTGGGTGGCGGCGGCTTTCATGCCCTTGCTGACAGCGGCAAAAGCTTCCGGTGCCGGATGAGATTTTTCGATGGCTTCAACGCTGGTGTGGAACTGGGCAACGCCCAGGGCCGTGACTTCTTTAAGGTTTTTAGCAGCCATAGCCATATTCTCTTCGGCCAAGGTTTTTATGGCTTCAAAAGCGGCTTGTGGCTCTTTGATACCTTTGAAAGATTCGACGGTAGCCGCGACAGACGCTTGTGTAGCTTGCGCTTGTTTTTGAGCCAATTCGCCCCACGCTTGCAGGTTAGCCATCAATGGTTTGAGGGCTTCTTGAGATGCCGCTGGATTGAATTTAGCCGCATTCTCTTTCATCGTATTGGTGATAGCTTCGAAGGGATTGTTATTGAACATGGTGATCCTTTTTAAAAATGTTGCAGTGCAGCAATTCTACGGGGGTTCAAGTTAAAATTATTAGATTGCCTCCAGATTAGTGTCGCTTTAGGGACAACTACCTAACGCATCCGCCATAGTCAAAGCTCGGACGCAAAGGGTAACCATGCCGGCTGCCGTTTGAAGCCAACGCGGCCGCTGTCACTGCCGTGTCACGCTTGCCCCATAAAATGATATTCAATTTTTATAAAAAAAAGAAATGTGGCATGTATTTTGATTGTTTTATTTTGAGATTTTCGCGACCAACCTGCAACGCTTTCATAGCCTCACTTCTATTGGCCATGTGCGGTATGACTGCAGCGCAGTCTCAAGATGACGAAGACACATCGGCCAAATACCAGACCACCTACAACTGGCAAAAGCACACCTCATTTACGTCCCCCTACGCCGGCCCCAACACTCTCGGATCCGCAGCGGACAAGATGTATACCTTCTCGACAACTGCCCACTGGGGAACACGACTCTGGCAAGGTGGCGAGCTTTATTTCAACCCAGAACTGGCATCGGGTGTCCCTTTTTCTAACAATTTAGTGGGGCTGGGTGGGTTTACCAATGGCGAGATCACGCGGGCGGCGGGAAGCACTCCCAAGCCCTACGTTCAGCGTTTATTCGTTCGTCAAACATGGAACAACGGCGGCGGCAGCGAAAAAATCAACGCTGACTTCAACCAGATGGCAGGTACCGTCGACAAAAACCGGTTCGTGCTGACCGCCGGTAATTTCTCAACGCTAGACGTCTTTGACGACAACACCTACGCCAAAGACCCGAGGACCCAGTTCATGAATTGGGGCAATTGGACGTATTCAGCCTTCGACTATTCGGCAGATGCACGCGGTTTTGGCTGGGGCTTCGCCGGTGAGTTGTATCAGGATGCTTGGGTTTTTCGCTTTGGTCGCATGACAGGACCTAAAGAGCCCAATGGATTACCGCTGGACTTTGCGCTGGGCAAGCACTATGGCGACCAGGTGGAAATCGAGCATGGACATGACTTCAACGGTCAACCAGGCAAAGTGAGGCTTTTGGCCTTCAGGAACAGGGCCGTGTTGGCCAGTTTCAGTGACGCCACGGCATACCTGCTCGGCCACCCAGGTGCGGGAACCGATCCACAAACCATCTTCAACGTGCGCGGTAATGTAAAGACCAAGTACGGTCTTGGCGTCAATCTAGAGCAAGCGATCAACACAGATATAGGCTTTTTTCTGAGGGCCATGAAAACCGATGGCCGAACCGAAACTGTGGCCTTCACCGAAGTGGATGATTCGTTTTCATCGGGGTTTTTATTCAAAGGCAACTTGTGGGGCCGCGCCAATGACACTGTCGGGCTGTCCATGATGCAGAACCAGTTGTCCAACGACCGGCGCAGGTATTTAGAGGCCGGCGGCATTTCCTTCTTTATTGGTGACGGTGCCCTGAACTACAAGCCGGAAACCATTTTCGAAGGCTTTTACAGCCTTGGCGTCAGCAAAACTATCTGGCTGACAGGGGACTATCAGCGCATCCAGAATCCTGCTTACAACGCCAGCCGCGGACCGGTGAACGTTTTCGCCGTTCGAATCCACGCTGAGTTTTAGGCCATTCTCTTTACTGCAAGGACCGAACCAACGGTGACCAAAGCTCAATCTCACTTTTAAAGAACTGGGTGAAAGTGTCTGCATCCCAATCCTGCGTTTCTATGTATTCAAAGGCCAGCTGGTCCCGAATAGTCTGACTACGCAGGCCGTTGCGAACTTCTAGATTGAGTTTATTGACGATACTTTTGGGTAGGCCGGCCGGCGCAGAAAGTGAAAACCAAGTGATGGCCGTCAATTTGGGGTAACCGAGTTCTGCAAAAGTTGGCACATTCGGATAATCCTTGAGCCGCTTGGTTGACGTGATGGCCAGCACCCGCAACTTGCCGCTTTGAATGTGGCTTGCGGCAGACCGTAGCGTCATGAAGCCCGCTTGAATTTGTCCGCCCAACAAGTCCATCACTGCAGGACCGGCACCTTTGTAACTGATGTGCACCAGATTGAGTTTATTGCCGACCGCAAACAACTCGCCGATCAGTTGAGCATGCGTTCCCAGCCCGGGCGAACCCCAGCTCAAACCCTTTGGGGCGGCATTCACATAGGCAATAAACCCCTTCAGATCTTTCACGGGTAAATCTGCATTGATCACCAGCGCTGAGGGCGGGCCTCCCAACAACGCAATGTGTGTGAAGTCTTTCATTGGGTTCATGCTGCTACCCAAAAGTATCGGCGCAATGACGTGCGAACCAATCCCAGACACCACGAGAGAATAACCATCGGGTGCAGCCTTGGCGACCTGCATGGAGCCGAGGGTGCCCCCTGCACCACCCTTGTTGTCGACGATGAACGGCTGCTTGAGTGCGTTGGTCAGGTGGTCGGCGGTCAAACGGCCAAGGTTATCAGCCGTGCCGCCAGCAGAATAAGGAACTACGATTTTCACGGCACGGGTAGGCCACGCTTGCGGCGCCTGTGCCGCAGCATTGAACGCTGCGGTCGTGAGCCAGAAAGTCAAGCCCAGCGACAACGCCGCTTGCCAGCGTGCTGGCGCTTGTTTGTTTGTCATATTGAATCCTTGAGGATAAACGCGCAAGGCCATAGCCTACAGGGAAATAAAAACTCGTCCACCTTCGATGGAAACCGGGTAGGTTTTCAGCGGCGTCAAGCAGGGAGGCGCCAACACCTCACCCGTGCGGATGTCGAAAACACCATTGTGAAAATTGCATTCAACCGCGTCGCCAATGATGCACCCTTCAGATAACGAACCAGGTCCATGCGTGCACAGATCATCGGTCACAAAAAAGTCACCTTCCAAATTAAAGACTGCAAGCGTCAGGCCCGGCTTTTCAACCTTGAGCGCCTGTCCATCATTCACATCCCCCGTCGCGCACAAATCAAGCTGGGTGCAAGTCTGCGTCATAAAAAATTCCTTGTTTGACATTCACAAGTTTCAAATGTTATCATGATTCTGCATAAGAGAACCATGTTCCTTTATACAGAACAGCTCGAAATTCGCCTATTTTCGAACCTCTTAAAATAGTGTGTATTTTTAAATTCTAAATCCTAGATTTTGGAAACCGATGATGAAAAAAGAACAAAACGACCTGCTGACACAAACCGGCCCCGGCACCTCCATGGGCCATCTTTTTCGCCGCTACTGGTTGCCAGCCCTGTTGGCCGAAGAGGTCGCAACACCTGATGGTCCGCCAGTTCGATTGCAGTTACTGAGCGAAAAGTTGCTGGCCTTCCGAGACTCTCAGGGCAAGCTTGGTGTCATCGATGAATTTTGCGCACACCGCGGCGTGTCGCTGTGGTTTGGTCGCAATGAAGAAGGCGGTATTCGCTGCCCTTATCACGGCTGGAAATACGATGTCAATGGCCAATGTTTAGATGTGCCATCAGAGCTGCCTGAAAGCGGCTTTTGCCAAAAAATCAAGCTCAAGTCCTACGCTCTGGTCGAACGCGGTGGCGTGATCTGGATTTACATGGGTCCACCCGAATTCCAACCACCGTTGCCCGAATTCGAATTTGCCACTGTGCCTGCGAAACAGAGCTTCACCACCAAGCGAGTGCAGGAATGCAACTGGCTCCAGGCCTTTGAAGGCGGCATTGATTCAAGCCATGTGTCTTGGCTGCACAGCGGCAGCCTTAACTCAGACCCGATGTTCAAAGGGGCCAAAGGGAACCAGTACAACACCAGCGATTTACGTCCGGTTTTTGATGTTGTTGAGGCCGAGGGCGGACTGTATGTCGGCGCTCGGCGCAATGCCGAAGACGATCAATACTACTGGCGCATCACGCCGTGGATCATGCCCAACTTCACCATGATCGCGCCGCGCGGCAATCATGCTGTTCACGGCCATTTCTGGGTCCCCATTGATGACAACAATAACTGGGCATGGAGCTTTGACTACCACCCGACACGCGCTCTGACCGACGAAGAAATGCAGGCCATGAAAGACGGCAAGGGTATTCACGTGCGCTACGTCCCCGGCACTTACCGGCCGCTGCAAAACAAAGACAACGACTATCTGATGGACCGCGCTGCGCAAAAATCCGGAGTCTGTTACAGCGGCATTGACGGCATCGCCATGCAAGACGCGTCGCTACAGGAAAGCATGGGCGCCATACAGGACAGAACCCGAGAAAACCTCACCTCTACCGACAACGGCATCATCATGGCGCGCCATCGTCTGCTGAAAGCCGCCAAAGCACTTGCGGAGCATGGAACGCCTCCCCCAGGCATTGACCCGCAAGTACAACGCGTTCGTTCGGTCGCCATTCTTTTAAAGCGTGATCAGGTGTTTAAAGAAGCCGCCAAGGACGCACTGCGTGCAGAACCTGGCAAACCCCACGCCTCGGTTTAAGGCGAATTTTTTGATGACCACTTTTACTGCCGCGGTCGCGGTTGCGCCTGAACACACTGAGCTGCAAACATTCAGCGCGCCAACCCGCACCACAACTTCGGGCTTGTTGCGTGTGGCCGTGACCGGGGTTTGCGGCAGTGACTGGGCGTACTACCAGCAGCTACCAACCAGTCGCGGTCCACTGATTTTGGGTCATGAAACAGTCGGTCATATTGAGTCGCTGGGTGAGGTCGCTGCGTTGAAGTGGGGTGTGAAAGAGGGTGACTTGGTCGCGCTTGAAGAGTACCTTCCCTGTGGTCATTGCAACTACTGTCGCAGTGGAGAGTTTCGGCTCTGTGACGCCACGGACTGGCGCTTGGGTGGTCTGCGTTATGGCGCCACAGGACTCAATGTGGCGCCCGGTTTTTGGGGCGGCTTTAGCCAATACCAGCACTTGCACCTGAACACTGTTTTCCACAAAGTACCTCCCCGCGTGCTCCCCAAACATGCGGCGCTGGCATTGCCGTTGTCCAACGGCATTGAGTGGACTTATCTGCACGGCGGCGCAGGGCCTGGCCAATGCGTGGTGATTCAAGGGCCGGGACAACAAGGATTGGCTTGCGTGGTGGCGGCACGTGAAGCAGGCGCACAACAAATCATCGTGACCGGCTTGTCAAATGCGACCGACCGGCACCGTCTCGCGCTGGCCAAAACCCTGGGCGCGCACCACACCATTGACATTGAATCGCAGGATTTATTGGAGACGGTGGCAGCCATCACCGGGGGCGACATGGCCGACCTGGTGATTGACTGCGCGTCCGGTGGCACTAATTCGGTCAAGACCGCGCTGCAATTGGCACGGAAACGCGGGGTGGTGATACTGGCGGGCCAAAAACGCCGCAAGCTGCCCGATTTTGACAGCGACATGATCATTGCGCGTTTTCTAACGGTCAAAGGCATGCGTGGCCACAGCTATGAGTCGGTCGAGCTGGCGCTGCAACTGATTGCTGCCAACCGGCACAACGTGACCGACATGAGCACCCACACGTTTGCCTTGAGAGATACCGATTTGGCCCTGCGTTCACTGATCGGCAAAGGTGTTGAGTCTGCCATTCACATGACAGTTGACCCGTGGTTGTAATGCGCCCATGAGTACTAACTTAAGCAGTAGCGACGACGCCTCAAGTCCACATCGGCTGTCATCCGTCGCTTCGGCGCTGCGCTTGCTGAAGGAGTTTTCAGCAGACGAATCTGAATTAGGCATCACCACGCTGGCGCAACGCATGGGTCTGGCCAAGAGCACCATCCACCGGCTGACGTCGACCTTGGTCTCGGAGGGGTTTCTGGAGCAAAACCCACTCAATGAGAAGTATCGGCTGGGCCTGTCGCTGTTCGGCTTGGGCACCCTGGTGAGGCGGCGCATGAACGTATCCACCGAAGCGCTTGAACACCTGCACGCGTTGCGCGACCGAACGGGAGAAACCGTGCACTTGGCCGTTCTCGAACAGGCAGACATCATGTATTTGTTCAATCTCGAAAGCCAACAGGCTATCGGGATGAGGTCTTATCTGGGCGTACGCAAGCCCGCATTTTGCAGCAGTGAAGGCCGCGCTATTTTGGCCTTCAGCCCGCCCGCAGTTGTCAAGCACGTGCTCAAAAGCGCGTTGCTGGCGCGGACGCCACGCACCGTCATCAAACCAGCCGCACTGGTCAAACTCCTCGCAGGGGTCGCTCAGACCGGCTACGCGGTGGACGACGAAGAAAGCGACGCAGGCATGCGCGGCTTGGCGGCACCCATCCGTGACGCCAGCGGCACCGTGATTGCGGCTGTCGGCATGGCCGGTCCGGTGCAACGCCTGAGTAAAAAGAACTTGCGCAGCTTTACACCCTGGGTGCTCCATGCTGCCCAGGCTATTTCGACGCGTCTGGGTTATCGGCCTGACTGAGCATCGCTCGACGCCCCTAGCTTCATGCAAGCCGCCGCAATACCCGCACGCATTCCCGTTTACCTGTTAACCGGCTATCTCGGCAGCGGCAAAACAACACTGTTGGCCGCTTGGTTACAAGCGAAAGAACTCGCGGCATCCGCACTCATCATCAATGAAATTGGTGAGGTCGGACTTGACCAGCATGTCTTGCGCGTTATGTCTGAAAGCGCGGCACTGGTGGCCAATGCTTGCATCTGCTGCACTGGGCTGCCAGGGCTTGAGCAAGCGTTGGCAGATCTTTTTTGGGCCCGTCTGCAGCGCAAGATGGCCCCCTTTAGCAACGTCATCATTGAGACCACCGGGCTGGCTGACCCGACACCGATTGCCGCGCTCTTCAATACCGACGACCTGCTGCGTGAACGCTATCGCTTGGCCGGTGTCGTCACGACTTTGAGCGCGACCAGCGGCTTGCATGTTCTCGCTCAGCACAACGAAGCCGTGTCGCAGGTCAACACGGCCAACCTCGTCATCATCACCAAGACCGACATGGTCTCGAAGGCTGATGTGGCTACGCTTCAGGCAACCATACGCAGATTGAATCCCGCAGCAGGTTTGCTAACTTCGGCACGGGCCAGCTTGCACGCACCAACGATGCTGGCGCTGTTAGCAAAACACCCAACGGCAGAGGCACCTGAAGTCAAAGCCATGCCTCATGATGCACATCCCAAGCATGACCTCGAGCACGGGCATCAGCACGGCGCTCAAACCGTCTTTTT
>CANCCE010000088.1 GCA_947374505.1 Comamonadaceae bacterium
GACTTCAGGAATGTCGTCGATGTAGTTGGCTGCTCCGGCGACTTGCGCTCGGGCACTTTCATGAAAATGCGATTGACCGGCCGCAGACGTTGGTGTGGTCATGACAGCACCTCCAGCTTGAAAGCTTCGAGGTTGATATGTTGCTCGCCCTGGCTTTCAAGCCAGAAGCGTTGCAGCAGATTGCCCAGCACTTGCCGACGATAGCTTGACGATGCGCGCATGTCCGAAATCGGTTCGAACTCGGCGCGCAAGGTTTGTATGGCCGATTCCACGCTGGCCTGAGACCACGGCTGACCACGCAGCGCGGCTTCGGTTTGCAGGGCGCGCACCGGCGTGGCGGCGACACCACCCGCGCCAATGGAAATGTCGCTGACCACGTCTGCATCCAGCGTCAGATTCAGCACCAGGCAGACGGCCGAAATATCGTCGTCGTAGCGCTTGGAGATTTTGTAGGCGCGCAGCAAAGAAGTCTGAGCGGAAGGCACCGGGAGCGGCACTTTGATAAACGCCACCACTTCGTCAGCCGCCAGCAGATTCTGGCGGTAGCCGGTGTAGAAGTCTTCCAGCGGCATCTCGCGCTCACCGCGCAGGCTGGCCAGCACGATGCGGCTTTTCAGGGCAATCAGCAGCGGCATGGAGTCGCCGATGGGTGAGCCGTTGGCGACGTTGCCGCCCAACGTGCCCGAGTTGCGCACCGGCAAACCGGCAAAGCGGGCGGCAAAGGTTTTGAGCTCTGGCCAACTTTGAAGCAAAGCCGCAAAGGCGTCTTGCAAGGTGGCGGCAGCGCCAATCACCCAGTCGCCGCCGCGCTGTTCAATGCGCCGCAACTCAGCCACGCGGCTGACGTCGATCACAGCATCAAACTGCTTGTGCATCTTGGTCACCCAGAGCCCGACATCGGTGCAGCCGGCCACCAATTGGGCATTCGGCTGTGCGGCGCGGGCGGCCAGCAACTCAGCCAGCGTGCCTGGCAAGTGGTAGGTGGTGTTGACGTCGGGCGCTTGCGACTGAATCCCGGCCAGTTGGCGAGTGATGGCGGGATGGTCTAGCCGCACCGTTGGCAAACTCGCCATCTGCTGCGCCGCATCCAAAATCGGCCGGTAGCCGGTGCAGCGGCACAGGTTGCCTGAGAGCTCCGTTTGGGCGAGTTCGCGGGTGATCGGCCGGCCTTGCAAAACGTGGTTTTGGTACATACCAAACAAGCTCATGACAAAGCCGGGGGTGCAAAAACCGCACTGCGAGGCGTGGCACTGAACCATGGCTTCTTGCGCCGGGTGTTGGCCGGCTGCGTTCGCAACGCTCAGGTCTTCGACCGTCCACAGCGCCAGCCCATGAACCGAATGGGCCATACGGATGCAGCTGTTGACGGCTTTGAACGTCAGATGCCCGCCTTCACCCTCTCCATTGGCCTCGCCCAGCACCACCGTGCAGGCCCCGCAGTCGCCTTCGCCGCAGCCTTCTTTGGTGCCTGTGAGACTCAGGTCTTCGCGCAAGACTTCTAAAAGAGTGCGGGTGGGTGGTACATTGTTCAGCGTCACGACTTCGCCGCGCCTCACGAACTGAATGGTTTGACTGTGGGGGGTGGGCATAGAAGGATCAGGGTAAACAATCAAGCAAACGTCGGCATACGGATCGGCATATCAACCGCATGTTTGAACAGGTATGAATGATCAGGCGCTTTTCGACAAGATAGACCTCCATCTCATCAGGGTCTTGAACACCGTGCTCACAGAACGCAGCGTTTCGCGCGCCGCCATCCGTCTTGGAATGTACCAACCCGCTGTCAGCGCGGCGTTGCGGCGCCTGCGTGATTTGGCGGGCGACCCGTTGTTGGTGCGCTCGGGCGCTGGAATGGTGCCGACCGATGCAGGTCTGCGCATGATCGGACCCTCGGCCAGCATCTTGCGGGCTGCGGAAGTGATGTTCAGCGATGCCCGTGGTTTTGATCCGGCCACCGCCAAAACTGTTTTCAGCTTGGCTGCCAGCGACTATCTCGACCCCTTGTTCTTGCCGCAACTGGTGGCACAAATCAAATCCCAGGCACCACACTGCCGGATCGAGATTCGGGCGCTGTCGCCTGAGTCCGATTACCGCGCGCACCTGGCCCAAGGCGACATTGACATCGTCATTGGCAATTGGGCCTCGCCGCCGGACGACTTGCACATGGGGCGCTTGTTTGGCGATGAAGTGGTGTGTCTGGTCTCACGTGAGCACCCGGCCGTGCGGCGTGGTTGGGACGCCAAGAGCTGGCTGGAGGCCGAGCACATTGCGCCCACGCCGACGCATCTCGGTGCCAAAGGTGTGATCGATGACCACTTGGAACAACTCGGCCTACAGCGCAACATCATGGCGCGTTGCCCGCACTTTGGACTGATCCCCGCGATGGTGGCATCAAGCTTGCTGGTACTGACCACAGGACGGCAGTATTGCGAGCGCTACAGCGAGCAACTGCCGCTGAAGATTTTGCCTTGCCCGATTGAATTCCCGCGCATGATGTATTACCAGCTCTGGCACGAACGCTCGCACGCCTCCAACTCTGCCAAGTGGTTGCGCGAGAGGGTGAAGGCGGTGGCCATGGCGCTTCGAAAAGAAGAGCCTAAACATGGATAAACAGGCCTCGGCCAGCCCACGGCTGCAGCTGCACGGCATCACCAAACGCTACCCGGCGGTGGTCGCCAACAGTGACGTGTCGCTGACAGTGCAGCCGGGCGAAATCCATGCCGTGCTGGGCGAAAACGGCGCCGGTAAATCGACGCTGATGAAGATCATTTACGGCTCGGTCAAGCCCGATGCCGGCAGCGTCATGGTCGATGGCGTTGCTGTGACGATTCGCAATCCCCAAGAAGCCAGAGCGCTGGGCATCAGCATGGTGTTTCAGCATTTCAATCTGTTTGAAACGCTGACGGTGGCCGAGAACGTCTGGCTTGGGCTCGACAAACAGTTGAGTCTGGCCGAGGTGTCGGCGCAGATTGCCGCTACCACCGAAGAATACGGATTGCAATTGGACCCGTCGCGGCCGGTGCACACGCTCAGCGTGGGTGAGCGCCAGCGGGTCGAGATCGTGCGCGCGCTGCTGACGCATCCGAAGCTGTTGATCCTGGACGAACCGACCTCGGTGTTGACGCCACAGGCGGTTGAAAAACTCTTCGTCACCTTGCGTCTGTTAGCCGAGCGTGGCTGCAGCATTTTGTACATCAGCCACAAGCTGCATGAAATTCGCGCCTTGTGCACCGCCTGCACGGTGTTGCGTGGTGGCAAGGTCACCGGCGTGTGCGACCCTCAGCAAGAGTCCAACGCGTCATTGAGTCGGCTGATGATTGGCGCCGAGCCGCCAGCGCTGGAACACCGCGCCTTGCACGCCGGTGCCGTAGTCTTGCAGGTGCGGGCCTTGAGCCTCGCGCGGGAAGACCAGTTTGGTGTTGACCTGGACCGCATCACCTTGGACGTTCGGGCCGGCGAGGTGGTCGGTATTGCCGGGGTCTCCGGCAACGGCCAGAAAGAGCTGCTGTATGCGCTGTCAGGTGAGGACACGCGCGCGCCAGCGGATGCGATTCAAGTCAAAGCCGAGCCTGTTGGCAAGCTCGACCCGATGCAGCGCCGGGACCGTGGCGTGCATTTCGTGCCTGAAGAACGGCTGGGACGCGGCGCGGTGCCATCCCTCGGCCTCGCACAAAACTTGTTGCTGACGCGACGCGATGCGGTCGGCCGCGGCGGCTGGCTGCGGCTGGCCAGTTTGCAAGCGCAGGCCGAAGGCATCATCCAGCGCTTCAACGTCAAGGCCGGAGGGCCGGATGCGCCAGCGAGGTCCTTGTCGGGTGGCAATTTGCAAAAGTTCATCGTCGGTCGTGAGATCGAAGCCGGCCCTGATTTGTTGATCGTTTCGCAGCCAACGTGGGGCGTTGACGTCGGTGCTGCCGCGCAGATTCGCGGTGAGATTTTGAAACTGCGCGACGCCGGTTGTGCGGTGTTGGTGGTGAGTGAGGAGCTGGAAGAATTGTTTGAAATTTGCGACCGCCTGTATGTCATGGCGAAGGGTCAAACCTCGCCGTCGTTGCCGCGTTCTGAAGCGACAGTTGAGCGCGTTGGCCTGTGGATGAGCGGCCTTTGGCAAGATGAAGCGCAAGGCGAAGCGCAGGACGAAGCATCCACGCAAGGAGCGCTGCATGGCTGAGTTTTTCAAGCTCCGGCTGCAACTGGAAGCGCGTCCGTACGCCTCGCGCACCTGGGGTTATTTGTCGCCGGTGCTGGCGCTGCTGATCACCGTGGTGATTGGCGTGTTGATGTTCATCGCGCTTGGCAAAGACCCGCTGCAGGGTTTGCAGATTTTTTTCTGGGAGCCGATTCGCAGCGCCTATGCGCTGGGTGAGTTGATGGTCAAAGCCACACCATTGCTGATCATCGCGCTGGGGCTGGCGGTGTGCTTTCGCTCCAACGTCTGGAACATTGGTGCCGAAGGTCAATTCATCATCGGCGCAGTGACCGCGGGCGGCGTGGCGATGCTGGCTGACAAGTCGACGGGTGCCTGGATCATCCCGGTGATTGTGCTGGCCGGAGCGTTGGGCGGCATGCTCTGGGCCGGCATCACGGCGCTGCTGCGCGACCGTTTCAATGCCAACGAAATTCTGGTCAGCTTGATGCTGGTGTATGTGGCCGACATGGTGCTGAGCTACCTCGTTTACGGGCCCTGGAAAGACCCGGCGGGCTACAACTTTCCACAAACCAAGACCTTTGATTCAGTGACGCAAATTCCCCGGTTGATGGCGGGCTCGCGGGTCAACATCGGCATCTTGTTGGCGCTGGCAGGTGCCGCTGCACTGTGGCTTTATTTGTACCGCACCTACGCTGGCTTTGCGCAGCAGGTTGGCGGACTGGCGCCAGCTGCGGCGCGCTACGCTGGGTTTTCGTCTCGCAAGGCTCTGTGGGTGGCGCTGCTGGTGTCGGGCGGCGCGGCCGGTGTGGCCGGCGCGCTTGAAGTCGCTGGACCGATTGGTCAGCTGTCGCCGTATGTGCCCGCAGGCTACGGCTTTGCAGCCATCATCGTCGCCTTTGTCGGGCGCTTGCATCCGGTTGGCATCGTCTTCTCGGCGCTGCTCATGAGCATGTTTTACATAGGCGGCGAATTGGCACAGTCGCGTCTGGGCTTGCCAAAATCCCTCACCGGCGTATTCCAGGGCTTGCTGCTGTTCAGCCTTCTGGCCTGTGACACCTTGATCGCTTACCGCATCAAAATCAAGCAAGGGGCTCGCTGATGGACTCCACGGCTTTGCTGCTCGCAGCCACCCTGAGCGCCGGCACCGTGCTGGCGATTGCGGCCCTTGGGCTGCTCATCAATGAAAAAGCCGGCATTGTCAATCTGGGCGCTGAAGGCATGATGCTGTGCGCCGCGCTGGCTGGTTTTGCCACCGTCGTGCACACCGGTAACAGCTGGCTGGGCTTTGGCGCTGGCATGTTGGCGGGCGCGCTGCTGGCCTCCTTGTTTGGTGTGCTGGTGATCTGGCTGAACACCAACCAGTACGCCACCGGTTTGGCGTTGAGCTTGTTTGGAGCTGGCTTTTCAGCCTTTGCCGGCACGCGCTACGTGCAAGAAAAATTGCCGGAACAAAGCCATTACCCAATCCCTTTTCTGTCTGAGCTGCCCTTTGTCGGACCGGCATTTTTCCGTCAGCATCCGATGGTTTACCTGACCATCGCGCTAACGCTTGGGTTGATTTGGTTTTTGTACCGGACCCGCGCAGGTCTGGTGCTACGTTCAGTCGGAGAGAGCCCTGAGTCAGCCCATGCGCTGGGTTATCCTGTGAGGCGTATTCGGCTGGCGGCGGTGATGGTCGGCGGCGCGCTGTGCGGGCTGGCGGGCGCCTATGTGTCGGTGGTCTACACGCCCTTGTGGGTCGAGGGCATGATCGCCGGCAAGGGCTGGATTGCGCTGGCGCTCACGACCTTCGCGACGTGGCGACCGGCACGCGTTTTGCTTGGTGCTTATCTGTTCGGTGGCGTGACCATGTTGCAGTTTCATTTGCAGGGCATGGGAGTCGATATTCCGAGCCAGTTCTTGACGATGCTGCCGTATCTGGCCACCATCGTGGTGCTGGTGCTAATCTCGCGCAACCCGCAATGGATCCGCCTGAACATGCCGTCGTCGATCGGCAAGCCCTTTCATCCGGGGTCCTGAACTTGGCTTCATCGTGTTTTTACTGTGTTTTTTCCGGACCTTTCACCGGGTTCATTTTTCGTAACCGTCGCTACTGGAGACGACATGACTGATCTGCAAAAACGTTCCTTGCTCAAGTTCGCTGCAATTTCTGCAGTGGCTGCGGCAGCCCTGGTGGGCTGCGGTAAAAAAGAAGCCCCACCGCCAGCACCTGTGGCTGCGCCGGCCAAGGCGGAACCGCTCAAAATCGCGTTTGCCTACGTTGGCCCGGTCGGCGACGGCGGCTGGACCTTTGCCCACGACAACGGTCGCAAAGCCGTTGAAGCGGCTTACGGCGACAAAGTCGTCACCAGCTTCGTCGAAAAAGTGCCAGAGTCCGCCGACGCTGAGCGCGTCCTGCGCGACATGGCCGGTCAGGGCAACAAGTTGATTTTCGGTACGACCTTCGGCTACATGGAGCCGATGCTCAAAGCCGCTGCTGACTTCAAAGATGTCAAGTTTGAGCACGCCACCGGCTACAAAACCGCCGACAACATGCGCACCTATGACAGCCGAACCTACGAAGGCGCTTACTTGGCTGGCGTGATCGCCGGCAAGATGAGCAAGACCGGCACGCTCGGCGTCGTCGGCTCGGTGCCCATTCCTGAAGTGGTGCGCAATATCAATAGCTTCACGTTGGGCGCGCAGTCGGTCAATCCGAAAGTCAAAACCAAAGTCGTCTGGGTCAATGAGTGGTTCAATCCACCGAAAGAAACCGAAGCCGCCACCGCGCTGATCAACGGCGGCGCTG
Source organism: Comamonadaceae bacterium (assembly GCA_947374505.1). Taxonomy (GTDB): domain Bacteria; phylum Pseudomonadota; class Gammaproteobacteria; order Burkholderiales; family Burkholderiaceae_C; genus Polaromonas. Next base: position 6,939 of record CANCCE010000088.1, read on the forward strand.
ACGTGCTGTTCCAGAACACCGACTCGTCTGCCGTGCTGCAAACCGCCGAGAAAATGGGCAAGCGCGCCTTCGGTTGGGACTCCGACATGACCGCTTACGGCCCCAAGGCCCACCTCGGTTCTGCGATCATCAACTGGGGTCCTTACTACGTCAAAGCCGTGGGCGAAGCCCTTGAAGGCAAGTGGGCGACCGGTCAAGCTTGGTGGGGCGTGAAAGAAGGCGCGATTGACATGGTGTCGATTGCTGCTGATGTGCCGGAAGCCACGAAAAAGCGCATCGACGAAGTCAAGGCCGGTTTGAAGGATGGCAGTTTCGCGATCTGGAAAGGTCCGATCATGGACAACACCGGCAAGGTCTTGATCGCCAAAGATGTCGTTGCAGATGACAAATTTTTGGGTGGTCTGAAGTCGTACGTCAAGGGCGTTGAAGGCAAGGTACCTGGCAACTGATCCAGCTGCTGCCTGACTTTTAAAACAGCTGCCTTCGGGCGGCTGTTTTTGTTTGAGGCCTTTGATTGGCGACTTCCCCGCAATGTATGTTTTGCGCCGACACTGGGCAGTCTTTGAAAGCTGACCATGACCTTGATCCGACCTGTTGCCGCCGACCGCTTGCCTGACCTGCTCAGGCTTATGCCGAAGGCAGAGCTGCACATTCACATTGAAGGCTCGCTAGAGCCTGAGCTGATTTTTGCCCTGGCCCAGCGCAATGGTGTGAGTCTGCCTTATGCCAACGTGGAGGCGCTGCGCAGGGCTTACGCCTTCACCAACCTGCAAAGCTTTTTGGATATCTACTACGCCGGCGCCAGTGTGCTGTTGACCGAGCAAGATTTCTACGACATGGCGCGCGCTTACTTTGTCAAAGCCGCCGAAGATAAGGTCCTGCACGCTGAGCTGTTCTTTGATCCGCAGACGCACACGGCACGCGGCGTGGCGATGGAAACCGTGGTCAAGGGTTTGCACCGCGCCTGCGTCGACGCCAAGGCCGAGCTGGGTGTGAGCGGTTTGCTGATCATGTGTTTTTTGCGGCATCTGAGCGAAGATGACGCCTTTGCCACGTTGGAGCAGGCGCTGCCGTTTCGCGATCACATCGTCGGCATCGGTCTCGATTCGGGTGAAGTCGGCAATCCGCCCGAAAAATTTGCGCGTGTCTTTGCGCGTTGCCGGCAGCTCGGGTTTCGGCTGGTGGCGCATGCCGGCGAAGAAGGTCCGCCAGCGTATGTGTGGACGGCGTTGGACCTGCTCAAGGTCGAGCGCATTGACCATGGCGTGCAGTCGACCCACGACGCGGCTTTGATGCAGCGGCTGGCACAAGACCGCATCGCACTGACAGTGTGTCCGCTGTCGAACCTCAAGTTGTGCGTGTTCCCTGATTTGGCCAGCCACACCCTGGGTCAATTGCTTTTCGCTGGCATTGCAGCCACCGTCAATTCAGACGACCCGGCTTACTTTGGCGGCTACATGAACGACAACTTCACCCAGACTTTTGCGGCGCTGCCACTGGGCGCAGCCGAGGCCTACACACTGGCGCGCAACAGCTTTGAAGCCAGCTTCATCGAGCCGTCGGCGAAGCAGGTGTTCATCAGCCAACTCGATGAAACCTTTGCGAGCTTTCGCTAATCCCTGGACCATCGCGCTCGCGGGCATGGTGTCGCTGGGCGTGGCCATGGGCATCGGCCGCTTTGCTTTCACGCCGCTGCTGCCAATGATGCTGAACGATGGCGTGATTGACCTGCCGGCGGCCAGTTGGCTGGCCAGCGCCAACTACGTCGGTTACCTGGTGGGGGCGCTGCTGTGCATGCTGCAGCCGTGGTTGTGGGCGCGCTTTCCGCGCCTGCCGTCGCTGGCGTTCACTCAGTTGGTGCGCGGCGGTTTATTGACGACAGGTGTGCTGACTGTCGCGATGGCTGTGTCAGATATGTCGGCGTGGCCGCTGCTGCGCTTTCTCGCTGGCGTGACCAGCGGCGTGGTTTTTGTTTTTACCTCGGGCTGGTGCTTGTCGCAACTGGCCCGACTTGGTTTCCCCAGCATGGGTGGCTACATCTACATGGGGCCTGGCGCGGGTATTGTGCTGAGCGGGTTGTTTGCCAGCGGCATGGTCGCTTGGCAATGGACGGCGGCCACCGGTTGGTTGATTTTTGGATTGCTGGCGTTTGCGCTGACGGCGCTCGTTTGGCGTCATCTCAGCGGCAGCGAGGACCGCTTGCTGCCGCTGGCGCCGCGTCTGGAAAAAGTTGCTGAAGCAACGTCCGTTGCGGCCAGCGTTGGTCACGGTTCTCTTGAGATTTTTTTGCTCACGGTGGCTTACGGCATCGCCGGTTTTGGCTACATCATCACCGCGACTTTTTTGCCGGTGATCGCGCGTGCAGCCTTGCCGGGATCGCACTGGTTAGATCTTTTTTGGCCGCTCTTTGGCGTCGGCGTGATGACCGGTGCTTGGCTGGCCACACGGATTCGACCGGGCGGTGATTTTCGCTGGATGTTGTTCGGCGGCTACTTGATTCAGGCGCTCGGCATTGGTATCAGTTTGTGCAGCCCGAGCTTGCTTGGATTTGCTCTTGGTAGTTTGTTGCTGGGCCTGCCTTTCACGGCCAATACATTTTTTGCGTTGCAAGAAGTGCGTCGCCTCCGGCCGACTGCGGCGGCCAGCTTCATGGGCCTGCTGACGGCTACGTATGGTGTGGGGCAGATCGTGGGCCCGCCGTTGGTCGCCGTTTTGATGCACGGCACACGATCGCCTGGTGAAACCTTCACCTTGTCATTGCTGATCGCTGCTTCCTCTTTGTTATGGGGTGCGGCTATCTTCGGCTGGATGGTTCGGGTCTATCCAGTGAAACGCCCATCCGTGGTGGCAGACCGTTAGAATATGGCTCCCCTTGGCGGCGTCCCGGCGCTGAGGGATTCCACATCACCGGGGCCATGTAGAGGACTACCATGTATAAAAACCTCGCTGCCACGCTCGTGGCCGCTTGTTGCATTTCACCCGTTTTTTCTCAATCAGCGCCAGCTGCTGTTAATGCTTCTGTTGCTGCGTCTGTGCCGCTGAAAATCGGTTTTGTCTACGTCGCGCCGATCACCGATGCCGGTTGGGTGCGGCAACACGAAAATGCGCGTCAATCAGTGCAGGCCGCGCTCGGTCAGCAGGTGCAAACCACTTTTGTCGAGAACGTTGCTGAAGGCCCGGACGCCGAGCGCGTGATTCGTGATTTGGCGCAGCAAGGGAACAAGCTGATCTTCACGCCGAGCTTTGGCTACATGGAGCCGATGCTGAAAGTAGCGCGAGATTTTCCGGATGTGAAGTTCGAGTCCATCACTGGTTACAAGACCGCGGCCAACGTGGCGACGGCCAACGCGCGCTATTACGAAGGTCGCTACTTGGCCGGCATCACTGCCGGACGCATGACCAAAACCAATTTGGCCGGCTACGTTGCAGGCTTTCCGATTCCTGAAGTGCTGCAAGGCATCAATGCGTTCACGCTGGGCATGCGCTCGGTGAACCCGCGCGCCGAGGTCAAAGTGATCTGGCTGAACGCCTGGTTTGACCCGACCCGTGAGCGCGACGCGGCCATGACCTTGTTCAACCAAAACGTCGACGTGGTGTCTTTCCACACTGGCTCCAATGCCGTGATGGCCGCCGCGCAAGAGCGCGGCAAGATGGCGGTGGCCTACCACTCCGACATGCGCAAGGTGGCGCC